>JAPPKQ010000355.1 GCA_028819945.1 bacterium
CGGCCGCCAGAAGCAATCCCCGCCGACGACCGGCGAGCCCGAACCTACCACGCCCCGCGCGACACCCACAGCGGCATGACACCACCCACAAGATGCGGTCCGGCGACCGGCGTGCCCCTGCCCTGTTACCGTCCGGGGCGTGCGCGGGGGTGACCGGCCCTGGGGGGCCTCGCCGGCTGGCAGCTCCGGCGCCGCCGGTCGCTGGGGAGGACCGGTGCCGGCGTGACCGCGCCGCGGGCGGCGCGGCGGCGCGGCGAGGCGGGTCTGGCGGTGTTGGAGTGGTTGCTGATCGTCGCCGCGGTGGCGGGCCTGGCGGCGCTGGCGGTGGTGCTGGCCCGGCAGGCCGCGGACGAGACCGCTGAGGGGTTGGCGGCTTCCAGCGCCCGGTTGACCGCCGCGATGGTCGCCGCCGCGCGGGTCGAGGACGACGCCCGCGCCGCGGCGAGCGGGGGGTCGTGGGGCCGCTGGGAGAGCCAGTTCGAGTCGCGGTGCCGCCGCCTGGCGATCACCTACGCCGACGCGGGCGCGCTGGTCGCGGCGGCGTTCGTCCGCCCCGTCGGCGCAGAGGACGGCGACCCGGTGGACCCCGCGGCCCTCGCCAGCGCCGGCGAGGGCGCCCCTGACGCGTCGACGGCTCAGGCCCTCTGTGGCGTCCTCGCCGCCGCGGCGGCCCGCCCCCGCGCCCCCCCCCCCCCGGCCCAGGCCCTGCACGACGCGCAGCGGGCCGCCGCCGACCTCGAGGCCGAGGCCCGGGTGCTCCGGCGCGGCGAGACCTGGGCGCAGTGGAAGGCCCGCTTCGAGCCCCGATGCTCGCAGATCGCCGCCGCCTACCCACTGATCGTGAGGGTCAGGACCGCCGCCTTCAACGGCCCCACCGGCCAAGCAGGCGCCTCCGTCACCCAGGCGCTCCTCGACGCCGCCACCCCCCACGCCCCAGGCCCCGGCAAGCCCCAACTGACCTGCACCGTCGAACTGGCCAGATAACACACCCAACACCGACCCGACCCCCTTACTCGAGCCCTGGTGCATCGCGCCGGCTGAGCGGGACTCGACCGCCTGCGCGAGGTGTTCGGGCGGTCTGCCGGATCCCTCCCGGTGGCTCGATTGGCTTGCGTAGTGGGGAGAAGTGGTTTATTGTGGTGAAGAAGGGAGAGCAGTCCCTATACTGCGTCCTGATACTGCATCCCGATCAGGACAGCCGCGCCGAGAGCGATGCTCGGCGCTGACTCGTTGAGACACCACACGGTTGAGACACAGACGACATGGACAGAACATTCTCCGGCAGCCACGAGCGCTCTATCGACGGCAAATGGCGCGTCTCGCTGCCGCCGGAGTTCCGCGGCGGGCTGGATGCCGAGGACCGCTGCGTCCTGGGTCGTGTTCCCGGCAGCCCCTGCCTGGGGTTGTGGCGTCAGAAGGGGTTCGACGCGGCCTACCGGCGCCTCGAGGAGGAGGTTCGCTCCCGGGGTTCCGGGCAGAACCTGCTCCGTTGGTTCTCCGGCAACGGCTACCCCGTCCGGCCCGACGCGCAGGGACGCATCGTCGTGCCCGAACCGCTGCGCGAGGTGCTGAGCATCGACACCGCCGACAGCGAGGCGCGCGTCTTCGTGGCGGGTGTCGGCGAGCGGATCGAGCTGTGGAACAGCGAGGTCTGGCTGGAGACTGTCGGTGGGGCCGGCGCCTACACCGACGAGGCGGGCCTGGATCCCCTCTCCGAGAGCAGTTGGCTGTGAGCGACCGGCCCGCGCCCGTTCGCCGCTCAGCAATCCCCCGGCGGCCAGGAGGACAGCCCATCCCTACTCCGCCCACTTGCCACCTTCCTTGCGACGGAAACATTCGCCGCGAGGTCCTGGCAGCCGGGGGATTGCTGAGCGGCGAACCGCGGGTGCAACGGCACCGTGGCCGTCCATGAGGGGCCAGGGATCGGCGGGCACGACCCCGTCATGGTCCGGGAGGTCACCGAGGTGCTGGCGCCGATCCCGTCGGGCGTGCTCGTGGACGCCACCGTCGGCGCAGGCGGTCACACCGCCGCCCTCTTGGAGCGTCGCCCCGATCTGAGTTTCGTCGGGCTGGACCGGGATCCGGCCGCACTCGCCGCCGCAGCCCGGCGGCTTCCCGACGGCGTCCGGCTGCACCGCTGCCGCTATGCGGACCTCGGCGCGGCGCTCGCCGAGTTGGGGGTCGGCTCGCTCGCGGGCGTGATCTTCGACCTCGGGGTCAGCTCGATGCAGCTCGACACCCCCGCCCGGGGCTTCAGCTATCGGGCTGCTGGACGGATCGACATGCGCATGGATCCCACCGCGGAGCTGAGCGCCGCGCAGATCGTGAACGAATGGCCCCTCGAGCGCCTGGCGAGCCTGCTGCGGCGCTACGGCGACGAACCGCATGCCCACAGGATCGCCCGGGCCATCGTGGCCCGCCGCCCGCTGCACGACACCGTCGCGCTGGCCGAGGTCGTGCGCGCCGCCGTACCTGCCCGCGACCGCCGCCGCGGCGGGCATCCCGCCAAGCGCAGCTTCCAGGCGCTGCGCATCGCGGTCAACGACGAGATCGCCCAGATCGCCCCGGCCCTCACGCAGTCCATCGACCTCCTGGTGCGGTACGGCAGGGGAGTGGTGCTCAGCTACCACTCCGGGGAGGACCGTGTCGTGAAGGACACCCTGGCGGCTGCCGCCTCCGGCGGCTGTGCCTGCCCGCCGAGGCTGCCCTGCGTCTGCGGCGCCGTCGCCGGCATCCGGCTGCTCTCGCGGCGCCCGGCGCGCCCCGCACCGGAGGAGACCCGGCGCAACCCGCGCGCCACCAGTGCTCGCCTGCGGTCCTTCGAGAAGCTTCGGGCGGCGGCATGAGCAAGCCTCTTGCCGCGCCGCCGCGGGCCGCCCCACAGGCAGGCGCGCAGTCCCGGCTCCGGGTCGTGGAGCGGGAGCGGCCCAGGTCGAAGGCGGTCCGCCGCGTCGTCGTCCGTGTGATGATCGTGCTGCTCAGCGGGCTGTTCGCCATCGGCGTCCTCCAGGCCGTGGTCACGCAGGCTCAGGGACGCATCGACCAGCTGGACCACCAGATCGACGAGGCGGTCAGCCTCGATCGCGAGTTGCGGCTGCGGCGTGCCGAACTGCTGTCGCCGGCGCGGCTGGCCACCGAGGCCCGTGACCGCCTCGGGATGGTGCCGCCCGAGACGATCAACTACCTGGACCCGGCCGTCGGTCCGGCGCCGTGAGCAGATCCGACCGTGGCCGCTCGCACGTCACGGGCCGGCCCGGCACCGCCGGGCCGCCGGGCTACCGGTCCGGTGGCCGCAGGGCGGTGCTCGTGCTGGCGATGCTGGCGATGGCCGCCGGGCTCGTCGCGCGGACCTTCGAGCTCCAGTTCGGTGAGAACGATCGGATCCTGGCGTGGGCCAGGGACCACCGCCTGCAGGAGAGCGCGGTGATCGGCGTGCGCGGCGACATCCTGGACCGCTCCGGCGAGCCTCTGGCGACGTCGGTGGAGTGGTCGGCGGTCTACGCGGATCCCTCCCGGATCGGCGACCCGCTCACGGTGGCACGCGCCCTGGCGCCCACCCTCGGCGCCGAGGTGGAGCCGCTGGCCCAGAAGATGTCGGTGCCGGGCCGGTTCGTCTACCTCCAGCGGCAGGTCCCTCCCGAGCAGGCCGCAGCGGTGGACGACCTGGCCTTGGACGGGGTGGGCACGGTTCTGGAGCTGCACCGGACGTACCCGCTGGGCGATTTCGCCGTGGAGATCGTGGGTTCGGTGAGCACCGACCACGCGGGCATCTCCGGCATCGAGTTGCTGCACGACGACCTGCTGGCCGCCAGCGACGGCTCGGAGTTGCGCGAGATGTATCCGGGGGGCCGCAGCGTGCCCGGCGGGGTCAGCGAGTCGGTGCTCGCTGTCGACGGTGCCGATCTGCGGCTCACCATCGACGGGATGCTGCAGTTCGAGGCAGCTCGCATCCTGGCCGCCCAGGTGAGCGAGACCGACGCGGCCGGCGGGGTGATCATCCTCGCCCGCCCGGCGACCGGCGAGATCCTGGCCATGTCCACCGCGACCCGCGACGACGCCGGGGAGGTCGTCACCGGCGCCGAGAACAAGGCCATCACCTGGGCCTTCGAGCCCGGGTCGGCGATCAAGGGCCTCACCTTCTCCGCGGTGCTGGACGCCGGGCTGGCCAGCCCGGCCACGACCAGGGCCGTACCCGACCGCCTGGTCGTGCACGACTCGCAGTTCAGCGACTACTCCCCACACCCCGTTCTGGACTATTCGGTACGCGACATCGTCGTGGAGTCCTCCAACATCGGGACGATCCTGTGGGGACAGCGGCTCGGCGCCGCCGAACTCGACAACTACCTGCGCCGTTTCGGTCTCGGGGCGCGCAGCGGGCTCGGGCTCTACGGCGAATCCGCCGGTCTGCTGCCGAGCGTGTCGGACTGGTCGGGGACCTCTCTTGCCACCATCGCCATCGGCCAGGGAGTCTCGCTGACGCCGCTGCAGTTGCTGCAGGCCTTCAACACCATCGCCAACGAAGGCGTCTACGTCCCGGCGCGGATCGTGGCGGAAGTGACCGCGCCCGGCGGGGCGCCCACGAGCCCGCAACCCGTGCTCGAACCGCGGCGGGTCGTGTCCGCCGCGGCGGCCGTCCACATGCGCCGGATCCTGGGCGAGGTCGTGGCGAGCGGGACGGGGCGGCAGGCCGCCGTGCCGGGCTTCGAGGTGGCGGGCAAGACCGGCACCGCCCGCAAGCCGCACCCCGACGGCGGCTACGAGGACGCGGCCGGGAACTACCGCTATGTCGCCACGTTCGTGGGTTTCCTCCCGGCGTCGGACCCGGAACTCTCGTTGATCGTGGTGATCGACGAACCCACGACCACCATCTACGGCGGGAGCGCGGCTGCGCCGGCGTTCGCCGAGTTGGCCCGGGTCGCCCTGCGTCGCCTCAAGGTGCCACCGCCGTCCGATCACGGGCAACCCTTGATCCTGGCGGCGCTGCCGGCAGGAGACTCCCGTGACTGAGCCGGCGACCCTCCGGTCGCTGCAGCGGCGCAGCGGGATCGCCGCCCGGCTGCACCTCCCGGCCGGGGTGCGGTCCGGGGACCCGCCTATCACGGTGGTTTGCGAGGACTCCCGCGAGGTGCGTGGGGGGGCCCTCTTCTGCTGCATGCCGGGAGCGTCCCGCGACGGTCACGACTTCGCGGCCGGGGCCGCCGAGGCCGGGGCCGCCGCGCTCGTCGTGGAGGGCGCCCTCCCGGTGAACCTGCCGCAGCTGGTCGTGCCCGAGGTGCGCGCCGCCGTCGGCCCCCTGGCACTGGCGGGCGCGGGATCGCCGCAGGAGCACCTGCAACTGGCCGGGGTGACGGGCACCAACGGCAAGACCACCGTCACCCACCTGCTGAGCAGCATCCTGGAGGGGGCCGGTCGGCGCTGCGTCGCCATCGGGACCCTGAGCGGCACCCTCACCACGCCGCGGGCGACCGAGTTGGCCGGCCGGCTGGCCTCGGCGCGGGCGGACGGGGCAGGCGCCGCGGTCCTGGAGGTCAGCTCGCACGGGCTCTTCCAGAAGCGCGTCGAGGGGCTGCGGTTCGCCGCCGCGGCCTTCACCAACCTCTCACCGGAGCACCTCGACTACCACGGGGACATGGAGGCCTACTACCGGGTCAAGCGCAGCCTGTTCAGCGACGCCAGGACCTCCCTCTCGGTGGTCTGCACAGACGACCGTTGGGGCCGTCGCCTCGCCGCGGAGCTGACCGGCGAGGTGCGACGCTGCTCGCAGGACGACGCCGAGGTGCTGGAGGTCGCGGCGCGCTTCAGCCGTTTCCGCTGGCGCGGGGTCGAGGTCACCCTGCCCCTGGGGGGCGTCCTCAACATCTCGAATGCGGTGGTGGCGGCCACGCTCGCCGAGGCGCTCGGCACGCCGGTGGCCGAGATCGCAGAGGGGCTCCGGCGGGCGCCGCGCCTGCCGGGCCGCTTCGAAGTGGTGACCGAATCGCCTGCGGTGGTGATCGTGGATTTCGCGCATTCTCCAGCGGCATTGGAGCAGCTGCTGCGCGCGGGCCGGAACCTGGCGCCCGCGCCGTCTCGCCTGACCGTGGTCTTCGGCTGCGGCGGCGAGCGGGATGAAGGCAAGCGGGAGGCGATGGGAGCCATCGCCTCCCGGCTTGCCGACAGGATCATAATAACGTCCGACAATCCACGGGGCGAGGATCCGGCCGACATCGCCCGGTCGGTCATGGCCGGTGTGCCCGGCGGCGCCGCGGAGCTGGAGCTGGATCGTCGGCGCGCCATCTCGGCGGCGCTGGCCGCCGCGCGGCCGGACGACATCGTGATCGTGGCCGGCAAGGGCCACGAGACCCGGCAGATCATCGGCGGCAGGTCGCTTCCCTTCGACGACGTCGCGGTGGTGCGGGAAGTCCTGGGCACCGTGGCGGAGGTGTCGACGGCGTGATCCGCCTCCTGCTCGCCGCCGCCATCGCCACCGTCGTGTCCCTGGCGGGCACGCGCCTGCTGATCGCCTTCTTCCGGGCCCGGAACCTCACCCAGCCCATCCGCAGCGACGGGCCCGAGACCCACGCCCACAAGCAGGGCACGCCCACGATGGGCGGGCTGGCCATCGTCGGGGGCGCCTGCGCCGGCTACGCCGGGAGCCACTTCATCCACGGGGGCATCTACACCCGCACGGGGCTGTTCGTGATGCTGGCGATCCTGGGGGCGACCGCCGTGGGGGCCCTGGACGATTGGCTCAAGGTCTCCCGTGCGCACAGCAAGGGACTCAGCAAGCGCGCCAAGATGCTGGGGCTCTGCGCCGTGGGCGGCGGTTTCGCCGCCGCGACCGTCCTGGCGACCGACGTCAGCACCGAGTTGTCGTTCACGCGCTCGGGGGGAATCGGCTGGGACATGGGCCCGGTGGGCTGGAGCCTCTGGGCCGTGCTGATCATCGTGGGGGCCTCCAACGCGGTCAACTTCACCGACGGATTGGACGGCCTGGCAGCCGGATCGAGCATCTTCAACTTCGCCGCCTTCACCATCATCGGGTACTGGGCGTTCCGGCACGTCGACCTGTACGACCTGCCCCACGCCCTGGATCTGGCCGTGGTGGGAGCCGCGATGCTGGGCGGCTGCGTCGGGTTCCTGTGGTGGAACGCGGCCCCGGCGCAGATCATCATGGGCGATGCGGGGGCGCTGGCCATCGGGACCGCACTGGCCTGCCTAGCGCTCGCGACCAACACCCACCTGCTGCTGCCGATCATGGCCGCCCTGTTCGTGATGGAGTGCCTGTCGGTGATCCTGCAGATCGGGGTGTTCAAGTCGATGGGAGGGCGGCGGCTGTTCGCGATGGCGCCGGTGCATCATCACTTCGAGGAGCGCGGCTGGCACGAGACGTGGGTCATCGTGCGTTTCTGGTTGCTCGCCGGGTTCGCCACCGCGGTGGCGCTGGGCCTGTTCTACGCCGACTACTTCCCGTTGCTCGAGTCGCGGTCCGCGGCGGAGGACTCGCCGTGATCGGTCCGGCGGAGGGTCCGTTCCTGCTCTGGGGCGTGGGTGCCGCGAACCGGGCGGTGGCCAAGGCGCTGAGCCGGCGCGGCTGCGAGTTCGTCGCCGTCGACGACGCGCCGGCGGCGGGCGCGCGGCAGGCGGTGGCCGAGGCCGGCGGGGTGCTGCAGGCCTCGCCTCCCGACGGCGAGCTGGCGGTCCTGATGAGCCGCTGCGGTGCCTTCCTGCCCACACCGGGTCTGGCGGACGGTCACCGGGCGATGCGCGCCGCGGCCGGCGCGGGCACAACGATCCTGAGCGAGTTCGACCTGGCGGCCGCCTGGGACGACCGCCCCGTCGTCGCCGTCACCGGGACCAACGGCAAGACGACGGTCACGACCCTGGTGGCCGCGGCGCTGGCTCCGAGCACCGGGGCGGTGGCCGCGGGGAACAACGACGTGCCGCTCGTGAGCGCCATCGACGATCCCACCCCGGCGGTCTTCGTGGCCGAGGCGTCCTCGTTCCGGTTGGCTCGGAGCCGCTCGTTCCGACCGCGCGTCGCGGCCTGGCTGAACTTCTCTCCCGACCATCTGGACGTGCATGCCTCCCTGGAGGCCTACGAGGAGGCCAAGGCGGGCATCTGGCGGCACCTGGGCGCCGGCGACGTGGCCGTGGTCAACGAGGCCGACCCTGTGGTGGCGGCCCGGCGCCCGGCTGCGGGCAGTGTGCTCACCTTCGGGCGACCGGCGAGTGACGTCGCCGTGTGCGGCGACTCGCTCCGGGTCGGCGGTGAGCCACTGGTCGAGATCGCGCGGCTGCCGAGACGGTTCCCCCACGATCTGCGCAACGCCGAGGCCGCCGCAGCCTGTGCCCTGGCGGCCGGGGCGCCCGCCGGGGACGTGCGCGCCGCTCTGGAAGCGTTCCGCGGTCTCCCGCACCGACTGGAACTGGTGGCCGAGACCGGCAGCAACCGCTGGTACGACGACTCGAAGGCCACGACGCCCGAAGCGGTGCTCGCCGCCAGCGGCGCGTTCGAGTCGCTCGTGCTCATCGCCGGCGGGCGCAACAAGGGACTCGATCTCGCCGGGCTGGCGGGTGCCTCCTCGGTGCGGGCCGTGGTGGCCATCGGCGAGGCCGCCGGGGAGGTAGGCGCCGTTTTCGCCGGCGCCCGGCCCGTGAAGCAGGCCACGGACATGGCGGGGGCGGTGGCTGTGGCCGGGGAGATGGCTCTGCCCGGGGAGGCGATCGTGCTGTCGCCGGGCTGCACCTCCTTCGACTGGTACGAGTCGTACCGCCAGCGGGGCGAGCACTTCGCCGCGCTCGTGCGCGCCGCGGTCGGCGAGGGAGGCCCGGAATGACCGCGGTGACCGCCGGCCGCGCGCAGGCCGCGGGCGGCCGGCGACACGAGACGACGCCGCTGCAGGCCTTGCGGAGCCCGCCGGTCGGGCGGAACACCCGCACCTTCGGTGCCCTCGCGGTCGTGCTGGTGCTCGTGAGCCTGCTGGGACTGGTGATGGTGGTCCTGTCCTCGACGGTCACATCCATCGAGGCCACCGGGGATCCCTTCTTCCACGCCAAGCGGCATGCCCTGTGGTTGGCACTCGGCCTCGCCGCCTGCGTCGTGACGCTCCGGGTCGACTACCACCGCTGGCAGGCGCCGCTGGTGACCACCGGAGCGGTCGTGGCGACCCTGGCTGCACTTGCCTGCCTGCTGGTTCCGTCGCCGCTGGTGCTGGTCGGCAACGGCTCGGCGCGCTGGATCCGCGTCGGCGGCCTGGTGATCCAGCCCTCGGAGGCGGCGAAACTGGCACTGGTGCTGTTCGCCGCTTCACTGCTCTCACGCCGGCTGGACCGCGTGGCGAGCGTCGGCCAGACGCTGCTGCCCCTGCTGGTGGTGTTCGGGGTGATGGCGGGACTTGTCCTGGTGCAACCCAGTCTGGGCACGGTCGTGCTCCTCGGGGGGATCCTGCTGACGATGCTGTTCCTGGCGGGGCTGCCGGCCCGGCACGCGGCGGCGCTCGTGGCGCTGGGGGCCGGGGCGGTCGTGCCCTTCACGCTGCTGATCGGATACCGACGCCAGCGGG
>JAPPKQ010000080.1 GCA_028819945.1 bacterium
GATCTGGAGGGCGCGGCATGACCATGACTGCGGCGAAGGCCGGCACCGAACCGTCTCCGAGCGGCCCGTTGCGCATGTTCATCGGCGGGCGGCCGGCGGAGGCGCTCTCGGGACGGACGTTCGACTCCATCGATCCGTACACGGGACAGCCCTGGGCCCGGGTGCCCGAGGCGGGCGCCGCCGACGTGGACCGCGCCGCCGCCGCGGCGCGCGCCGCCTTCGACGAGGGGCCGTGGCCGCGGCTGGCGGGCGTCGAGCGCGCCCGGGTCATCCGGCGCCTGGCGCGGCTGCTCGAGGAGCACGCCGAGGAACTCGGCGTCATCGAGGTGCGCGACAACGGGAAGTTGCTGCGCGAGATGGCGGGGCAGGCGGCGCTGCTGCCGGAGTTCTATGACTACTTCGCCGGTGCCGCCGACAAGATCGGCGGCGAGGTGCTGGACTCGGCCAAGACCAACTTCTTCGTCTACCAGTTGTTCGAGCCCGTCGGAGTGGTGGGCGCCGTCACCCCGTGGAACTCGCCACTGCTGCTGACGGCGTTCAAGCTGGCGCCGGCGCTGGCGGCGGGCTGCAGCTTCGTCCACAAGCCGTCGGAGCACACCTCGGTGTCGGCGCTGCGCTTCGCCGAGATCGTCGCCGAGGCCGGGGTGCCCGACGGCGTCTACAACGTGGTCACCGGCGACGGCCTCAACGTCGGCGAACCGCTGGTCTCGCATCCCGGCGTCGACAAGGTGTCGTTCACCGGCTCGGTCGCGACGGGGATCCGCGTCTCCAAGGCGGCCGCCGAGCACTTGGCCCCGGTGTCGCTGGAGTTGGGCGGCAAGTCGCCGAACATCGTGTTCGCCGACGCGGACCTCGAGGCTGCGGCCAACGGCGTCGTGGCAGGAATCTTCGCCGCCTGCGGGCAGACCTGCATCGCCGGATCGCGCCTGCTGGTGGAGCGCCCGGTGCATGACGAGGTGGTGGAACGGATCGTGGGCCGGGCGCGTGACATCATCCTCGGCAACCCCATGGAGCCCGCAACCGAGATGGGGCCCCTGGCCTTCGCCGCCCACTGGGACAAGGTCATGGGCTATATCGACATCGGCACCGCGGAGGGGGCTGAGCTGGCGACCGGCGGGCGCCGCCCCGAGCGCTTCGGTGACGGGCTGTTCGTGGAGCCGACGGTCTTCTGCGGCGTGGACAACTCCATGCGGATCGCCCGCGAGGAGATCTTCGGGCCGGTGCTGTCGGTGATCCCCTTCGAGGGCGAGGCCGAGGCGCTGAGCATCGCCAACGACTCGCCTTTCGGGCTGGCGGCGGGCGTGTGGACCCGCGACGTGCAGCGGGTGCACCGCATGGTGGGGAGGCTGCAGGCGGGGACCGTCTGGGTCAACTCCTACCGGACCCTCAACTACGACGTGCCCTTCGGCGGGTACAAGATGAGCGGCCACGGCCGGGAGAACGGTCTGGACGGCCTGCGCGAGTTCCTCCACACCAAGTCTGTCTGGGTCGAGATGTCCGGAGCCACCCGGGACCCGTTCAAGCTGGGCTGAGGACGTGGCGACCCCGGGGCGCGCCGCGCCGCGCAGAGGAGATCTCCGATGAGCCAGGACAGCGAGCCGCAGGTGACCTCAGGTCTCGAGGGCGTGCTGGCCTGCTACTCGTCGGTCTGTTCCATCGACGGGCCGGGAGGCGTTCTCACCTACCGGGGCTATGACATCCGCGACTTCGTCACCGAGGCCTCGTTCTGCGATGTCACCTGGCTGTTGTGGCACGGCGACTGGCCGGATGCGACCCAGAGCGGGGAGTTCGCCGCCGAGGTCGCGTCGCACCGTGACCTGAGCGACTCCGTGGCGGCGCTTCTGGCCGGCGCGCCCATCGAGAGTGTCAACCCGATGGCGGTGCTTCGCACGGCGGTGTCGCTGGTTGGCGCCGAGGATCCCACGGCCGACGACATCTCGCGTGACGCCGTGGCAGCGAAGGCGGCGCGGCTCGTGGGCTGCCTGCCGACGATGGTCGCCGCGATGTCGCGCCACCTGCAGGGCAACGAGCCGATCGCGGCGGATCCCAGCCTCGACCACGCCGCCAACTTCTGCTGGATGCTCACCGGACGGCATCCGTCGGAGAAGGAGTCCCTTGCACTCAACGCCCTGCTGAACACCTACGCCGAGCACGAGTTGAATGCCTCGACGTTCGCGGCGCGGACGACGGTGGGAACGCTCTCGGACTACTACTCGGCGATGGTCTCGGGCATCGGGGCGGTCAAGGGGCCGCTGCACGGCGGCGCCGTGGACGACGCCATGGCGGTGTTCTCCGAGATCGGCGAACCCGGCGGCGTGGTGCCGTTCGTGGAGGCGGCCCTGGCGGCCCGGCGCAAGGTTCCCGGGTTCGGTCACCGCGTCTACCGGACCCGCGACCCGCGCGCCATCGCCATGGACGTCCTGGCCGCCGAACTCGGCGAGGAGGCGGGTGAGCCGCAGTGGCACGCGGTGGCGATTTCGCTGGAGTCCGAACTCCACGAACGCAAGGGGCTCAACGCCAACGTCGACTACTACGCGGCGCTGGTGCTGTACCACCTCGGCTTCCCGCTCAGCATGTTCACGAGCTTCATCGTCTGCAGCCGGGTGGCGGGCTGGACCGCCCACGTGCTGGAGCAGTACGCCAACAACCGTCTCATCAGGCCCCGCGCGCTCTACGACGGCTCACCGCCGCGGCCCTATCCGGCGGGCTGAACGTGGACCGGGGGGTCCCGGCGTCGTTCTGGCGGGGAGGCACCAGCCGGGCCGTCCTGTTCCGGGAGGACGATCTGAGCGAGTTCGGGCCCGAGCAGGTGGACGCGATCATCCTGGCCGCTCTGGGGAGTCCCGACCCGGACGGGCGCCAGATCGACGGGCTCGGCGGCGGGATCTCCTCGCTCAGCAAGGCCGCCATCGTGGGGCCGGCCCCGTTCGGCAGCGGCGCCGACGTGGTATTCCGCTTCGCCCAGGTGGAGGTGGCCGCACCGCGGGTCGACTTCGCCGGCAACTGCGGCAACATCTCCGCCGCGATCGCCCCGTTCGCCGTGAACGAGGGTCTCGTGGCCCCCGGCGAGTCTCCCCGTGCCCCCGGCGAGTCTCCCCGTGCCCCCGGCGAGTCTCCCCGTCATCCCGGCGAAGGCCGGGATCCAGCGCCCCCTTCCGCCGCCGATCCTGTGGAGGTGGAGGTCGTGGTGCTGAATCTCAACACCGGTCAGCGCTTCGCTACGCGGGTGCCGGTCAGCGCGGGCCGCTACGAGCCGGCAGGTGACTTCGCCATCGGTGGCGTCCCGGGCACGGGGACGCGACTGCGCTTGGAGTACCTGGACCCGGACGGTTCGATCGGGCGGGGCGCCCTTCCCACCGGCGCCTTGCGCGAGCAGATGGAATTGCCGGGTCTCGGCGCGGTGCCGATCTCGATCGTGGACGTGGGCAACCCTGCGGTGTTCGTCGCGGCCGGCGCACTGGGCGTTCCCGAGGCCGCCGGAGCGGCGCCCGTCACGCTCGACGCCGACGAGGTTCTGCAGAGCCGTCTCGAGGAGATCCGTTGCGAGGCCGCGGTGCGGATCGGCGTCGCCGACTCAGCCGGCGCCGCGCGCCTGCACCACCGGACGGTGCCGAAAGTGGCTCTGGTGGGCGAACCGCGGGCATACCGCACGACCAGCGGTGAGGAGGTGTCCGCCGGCGGCGTGGATGTGCTCGTGCGGCTCGTCTCGATGGGGCGGACCCACCGCACCCTGGCGATGACCGCGGCGATGGCCTGCGCGGCTGCGGTCGCCATGGACGGCAGCGTCGTGGCGGAGGTTGTCACCGGGTCAACCGGGGCCCAACCGGCACAGAGCAGCGGGGGGCCAACGCCGGCGCGGGAGGTCCGTCTTGGACATCCCGCCGGGGTGCTCGCCCTGAACGTGACTGCGGAGTGCCCCTCCGGTACGTGGCGGGTTCCGAGCCTCACCATGGATCGCACGGCGAGGGAGATCATGCGCGGCACGGTGCAGGTGCCCCAGGCGTATCTCGACGGCGAGGCGTGGTTCCTCCCGGGATCGTCCCGTTGAGCGCCTTCGGTTCGGAGGCCACGCTCCGCACCGCCACCGGTGCGCTTCGCTACTACCGTCTGAGCCGCCTCGAAGAACTCGGGCTCGGCGCCGTGAGCCGCCTACCCGTGAGCATCAGGGTGCTTCTGGAGGGCGCGCTGCGGCATGCCGAGCAGGGAGCGGTCAACGGCGAGTCGCCGGAGCGGGCGGAGGCCGATGTCGTGGCACTGGCGTCTTGGACCGGGCCGGATGCCGTGGGGGGCTCGGTGACGTTCCGCCCGGGCCGCATGGTCCTGCAGGACTTCACGGGAATACCGGCTCTCCTCGGGCTGGCCGCCATGCGCGGTGCGGTGCAGAGAGCCGGTGGCGATCCGGAGCAGGTGGATCTCCGTGTACCGACCGATCTGGTGATCGACCACTCCCTGCAGGTGGACGTCGCCGGGAGCCGCGACGCACGCGCCGCCAACCTGTCCATCGAGTATGAGCGCAACGCCGAGCGCTTCCGGTTCGCCCGCTGGGCCCAGCAGGCCTTCGCCACCCTGCGCGTCGTACCACCCGGCCGGGGGATCGTGCACCAGGTCAACATGGAGTTCCTGGCATCGGTCGTCTCGGTGGACGAGAGCGGCGGGGAGCCAATCGCCCGTCCGGACACGGTCGTGGGCACCGACTCGCACACGACGATGATCGGGGGCCTCGGCGTCCTGGGCTGGGGGGTCGGAGGGATCGAGGCCGAGGCCGTGATGCTCGGCGAGCCGATCGACGTCGTCCTGCCCGAGGTCGTGGGCGTCCGGCTGGACGGGCATCCCGCGGCGGGCGTCACGGGGACCGACCTGGTGCTGGCTCTGGCGCGAGCGCTGCGTACCGAGGGCGTCGTGGGCGCGTTCGTGGAGTTCTTCGGTCCCGGGCTGGAATGCCTGAGCCTGGAGGACCGGGCGACTGTCGCCAACATGGCGCCCGAGTACGGCGCCACGATCGGCTACTTCGCGCCGGACGCCGAGACGCTCGCCTACCTCCGTCGCACGGCCCGGAGCCCCGCGCACGTCGACCTTGTCGAGCGCTACTGCGACGCCCAGGGACTGTTCCGCACCGCCGGCGGCGAGGAGCCGGCGTTCAGCCGGGTCATGCCCTTCGATCTTGGCTCCGTCGAGACCGTCGTGGCCGGGCCGTTCCGGCCGACCCAGACGCGGACGCTCGCGCAGGTCCCGGAATCGCTGGCCGCCGCGCTCGCCGCCCGCGGCCGTGGTCCCGGAGCCACCGGAGCGGTGCCCGTCCGTGACGGCGACGTCGTCATCGCCGCCATCACGAGTTGCACCAACACATCCAATCCCGCCGTCATGATCGGAGCGGGGCTGCTCGCCCGGAACGCGGCCGAGCGCGGCCTGTTCCCCCCGGCGCACGTGAAGACAAGTCTTGCGCCGGGCTCGCCGGTCGTGACCGACTACCTGGCGCGGGCGGGCCTGCTGACCTACCTCGAGAAGCTCGGCTTCGCCGTCGTCGGCTACGGGTGCACCACCTGCGCCGGCGGGTCCGGGCCGCTGGAGGCGCCGGTGGCCGCCGCCGTCGAACGCGACGACCTGTCGGTGGCCGCCGTGCTGTCGGGGAACCGCAACTTCGAGGGCCGCATCCATCCCCAGTGCCGCCTGGCCTATCTCGCCTCGCCACCGCTCGTCGTGGCATACGCCCTCGCCGGCACCATCGACATCGACCTGACGTCCGAGCCGATCGCGCACGACCCGCATGGCGCTGCGATCCTACTCGACGACCTCTGGCCCGATGCGGCGGAGATCGGCCGGGTGATCGAGACCTCCCTCGGCGCCAGCCTCTTCGCGGCCCGTGCCGGCGACATCTTCGGAGACGACCGGCGCTGGACCGCGGCCGGGGATGACGGATCGGCGGTGCCCGAGTGGGATCCGGAGTCCACCTACATCGTCGAGCCACCGTTCTGCGACGGCGTGCCCGCGGACCCCTCGCCCGTCGGCGACATCGCGGGCGCCCGCTGCCTGTTGCTCCTGGGCGATGCGGTCACCACCGACCACATCTCGCCCGCCGGCGCGATCGATCCCGCCGGTCCTGCCGGGCGCTACCTGAGCGCTCAGGGCGTCGGCCCCGAGCAGTTCGGCGTCCTGGGTGCGCGGCGCGGGAACCACGAGGTGATGGTCCGCGGCACCTTCGCCAATCCCCGTCTGCGCAACCGGCTCGTCGAAGGTCGTGAAGGGGGCTGGACGGTGCATCACCCCACCGGCGAGGTGATGGCCCTGTTCGATGCCGCCGAGCGCTATCGCCGGGAGGGAACGCCGCTGATCATCGTCGCCGGCGACCAGTACGGCGCGGGATCGTCCCGGGACTGGGCGGCGAAGGGAACGGCACTGCTGGGAGTCCGGGCGGTGGTGGCCGAGGGCTTCGAGCGGCTGCACCGCCAGAACCTGATCGCCATGGGAGTGTTGCCGCTGCAGCTCCCTCCGGGACAGGGTTGGCAGTCCAGCGGTCTCGATGGCGCCGAGACGTACGACATCGGCGGGCTCACAGCCGGACTCGAGCCGGGCGGGACCGTCACCCTCACGGCCACCTCCGCCGACGGCGCCGAACGGCACTTCCCGGTGACCGTCCGCCTCGACAGCCCGACCGAGGTGACCTACTACCGGCACGAGGGCATCATCCCGTACGTTCTCCGGCGGCTCCTGCGGGAGGCCGCCGTCCAGGCGAGCTAGACCAGGCTGCGGAGCCGGCGGTCGACCCGGGCGAGGAACGCCTGGCGATCCGCCATGCTCGAGCGGTCGGAGTCGTAGAAGGCCAGCCACCGCAGCCGGCAGTGCGCGGGGCAGAGCGGGTGCAGGCTGCGTCGCAGGAAGTGCATGCCTGCCTCGCCCTGCACGACGTTGACGAACTTCGAGGAGCCGTGGCTGGTGACCGCCGCCACGTAGCGCAGGTTCGCGAGGAGCTCGCGGCTCGCCGCGGTCGTCTCCGGCCTGCCGGGCCGCGGGGCCGATCCGCCGGCCACGACGTGCTCGAGCCAGCCCGTGAGCATGGCCGGCAGGCCGCTCCACCAGGTGGGGTACACCAACACGAGGGCGCCGGCGGCGCTCAGGGCCTCCTGGTGCGCGGCGACGGTCACCGTGTCGGCGTCGGTCGGGGAGAACCCGTCGGCATACAGGTCCAGCAGTTGCGGCTCGCCTCCGGCGTCGCCGAGCGTCTCGACGACCTGCGCCGCCACCGCCGCCACGAAACTCTCCGGCACCGGGTGGCAGAGGACGACCAGCGTGCTCACAGTCCCACCAGGACGCGGTCGAGCTTGGCTGCGAAGCGCCGGCGCGCCGCGGCGACACGCTCGGAACGGGCCTCGTAGAGGGCCACATAGCGCCGACGACAGCGCGGGTTCACGATCAGCCGCATCGTGCGCAACAGGATGCGGCGCCCATGGTCCCGGCTGCGGAACACCTCGGATCGGGAACGATCGTGGATGACGATCGCCACCAGCCGGTGCACCCCGACCAGTCCCCGATGCAGCTTCCCGTCCACGAGGTGGAAGCCCACGCCGGGCACGAAGGTGCGGTCCACGAAGCCCTTCAGGCGCGGGGGCATTCCCGTCCAGCCGGCCCGGTACACGAAGATCAACGCCTCGGCGGCGCTCACCCGCGGCCCGAAGTCGGCCACGTCGGGCTCCACGAGCGGCTGCCCGGAGTGGTAGGCCCGGCGTCCGGCGGTGGTCATGGCGGCGTTGAAGTCACCCTCGTGGAGGTCGATCAGGTCGACGTCGTGGTCCGCCGTGGCGAGTGCCGCCTCGACGGCCCGGCGCAGCCCGCCGTCGTCGATGTCGGGCTCGTCGGCCAGAACCAGCACCACGCGCACGGCCCCATTCTGGCAGTCCCGCAGTCACCGGCCACCAGCGAGGCCGGTTCGCCTGGCCGCGCCCCTGTGGCGGGGCCGCGACCGCGGCGGACTACCCTCGGCGCCGGTGCGCGCATCCTGCATCCTGGCCGACGCCCTGCTGCCCGACGGGCGCCGGGTGGACGTGACCGTCGTCGACGGGGTGGTCGCGGTGGTGGAGGACGCACGGCCGCGAGACGAAGTCGCTGCCGGGGGCGGAACCGCCACCGGCACCGCGACCGCCGAGACGCTCGAGCGTCACGACCTCGGGGGGATGCTGCTGTTGGGAGGCCTCGCCGAGCCGCACGCCCATCTCGACAAGGCGCTGTCGGCGGACGTTGTCGTGAACGCCACCGGCGACCTGATCGGCGCCATCGAGGCCTGGCACTCCCATCGCGGCGGGATTAGCAGCGAGAACACCCTGGCACGGGCACTGCGCGCCGCCGAGATCGCCGCCGAGCACGGGGTGACCGCGATCCGCAGCCACGTCGACGTCGGCGCCGACATCGGCGCCCGAGGCGTGGAGGCGCTCGTCGAGACGCGGCGCCTGTGCCGCAGGCTCGTCGACCTGCAACTCGTGGCACTGGTCGGCGTTCCCCTGACGGGCCCGGAGGGTGCGGGCAACCGGCGCGCGCTGGCGGCCGCACTCGCCGCGGGCGCCGATCTCGTGGGCGGTGCCCCCGCGCTCGATCCGCGGCCCGCCGAATGCGTGGCGGTCTGCCTTGACGCTGCAGCCGAGGCCGGTCTGGCCGTAGACCTGCACGTTGACGAGACGCTCGATCCCGACGTGCGCTCCCTCGCCGAGTTGGCCCGCGGCGTACTCGACCGGGGCTTCCCGCACCCGGTGACCGCAAGCCACTGCGTGAGCCTGGGCATGATGCCCGAAGCTGACCAGCGGGAGATCGCCACCCTGGTGGCCGAGGCGGGCGTCGGCGTGGTGACCCTCCCGCAGACCAATCTGTTCCTGCAGGGCCGCGGGCGGCGGACGGCCCCACCCCGCGGGCTCACCGCTCTGGCCGCGCTGGCTGAGGCGGGCGTGCGGGTGGCCGGCGGCGGGGACAACCTGCAGGATCCCTTCAACCTGATGGGTCGCGGTGACCCCTTCGAGACCGCCTCGCTGCTCGTGACCGCGGGTCACGTGCCGCCCGACGCGGCGCTGGCGCACGTGTCGGAGCAGGCGCGGGACGTGATGGGGTTGCCCGCCGCCGGGGCACGGCCGGGCGCGGTCGCCGACTTCGTGGCCGTGGCGGCCGGCTCGGCCCGTCAGGCGATCGCCGCTGCGCCCGGGACCCGCCTAACGTTCAAGGCAGGGCGATTGGTGGCACGCGTACGGCGGACCAGCGCTGTCGTCTCCGGGACGGCACCGTTGCCTCCCGAGCGAGACTGACCCGTCGGGAACCCGAAGATGAACCCGCCGGTCGAGCGATGAGCGCAGCTGAGCCTCAGATCCCCTGGGGTGTGTGGTTCGAGCCGACACAGCCGGTTCGGAGACTCGTTGAGCTGGCGAAGTTCGCTGAGGACCTGGGTGCAGAGGTCTGCCTGGTCGCCGACGAGGGAACCGAGCGCGACGTGTACGTTGCGCTCACCGCCATCCTCGCCGCCAGCGACAGGCTGGTGGTGGGCCCGGCCATCACCAACCCCTTCTCGCG
>JAPPKQ010000440.1:0-2658 GCA_028819945.1 bacterium
GTAGACCAGCGCCCAGTTGCGGGCCAGCTCCCGAGCCAGGATCGTGCGGCTGAGAACGCCCATCACCATGAGGTTGTTGCCGGTGAACAGCTCTGCGCCGGTGACGACCACGAGGAACAGGCCCATCGTCAGTCCCAACCCCATGATGAGCCGGGTGGGTCCTGCACCCAGCGCCGACTGCGCCGCGATCGTGCTCGTCAGCAATGCACCCAGTGATATGAACGCGCCGGCCATCACCGCCAGCACCGCAGTGGACGCCATCATGGCCCGGGCCTTGCCGACGCCGGCCCGCACTACTTGTGCGGCGACCTCCTCCGGCGTGGGGGTTGCGCTCACGGGGCGGCGTCCGGGACGAAACCTCGCTCAGTAGAGCTGGTTGCGATTGGCCTCGTCCTCGTCGGCGTCGATCGACCTGGCGTTCGCGCCCGCGATCTGATCAGCCAGCACCTGCCCGTATGTGGGATAGCTGGAACGGTCGATCCGGACATCCGGGTCCCAGAGCCGGGACCGGATCAGCGCCCTGCCGCAGTGCAGGAACGCGTCCTTGACCGTGATCCTCAGACCCGACAGCGGCGCCCGGCCACCCACCGACAGGGGTGCCAGCAACGCCTCGTCGGTGACGATCTCGGCGGCGCCGCACACTCGCAGCGTCTCGTTCATGCCCGGCACGAAGAACAGCAGCCCCACGACGGGATGCTCGATGATGTTCTGCAGCGAGTCGACCTGGTTGTTGCCGGGACGGTCGGGGATCAGCAGCGTGCGGTCGTCGAGCACCTTGACGAACCCGGGCGGGTCGCCCCGCGGCGAGGCGTCAGCCCGGCCGTTCGAACCGGTCGTGCTGAGCACGCAGAACGGCGACATATCGATGAAGTTCCGGCAATGGACGTCCAGGTGGTCGAGCACCTTCTGAGCCGCCCGCGCCCTCGGCTCGGGATACACCGTCCGTAGCTGCACCCGGTTCCCCACCGTCGTCTCGGAATCGATAGTGGACATCTCGGTCCTCCCCTCGGTTCTGCTGCGACCATCAGGGCCGCTCCCATGCTACCTCGCTCAGTCCTGCGCGCTCCCGGCTGCAAGCCACATCTCGATGTCGTGGACAGCGCGGGCGGTGGCCTGGCCGATCAGGTCCAGCTTACGGACCTGGTCTATGCGCGCTCGGGCCCTGCCGTACTCACCCTTGGGCAGCAGTTCACCCAAGATGCCGCAGGCGTCGGCCAGACCGATGATCACGATGTCGCGCGGGTCGGGGAGGTCGTCGCTGAGCAGCACTCCCAGGATGCGCAACTTCACCTCGCGCTCTGCCGTGCCGTCGACGGTCGGATAGCGACGCGAGCGGAATACCCAACCGAAGCGCCCCTCGTCGTGCTCCAATATCCCGCGCTCGACCAAGCGCGACAGTGCCTCCTGCCGGATCTCCGCAGCCCGCCGAGCCGTCCGCCCCACCCAGTACAGGGCGTCGCGCCGCTCGCCGCCGGCGATAGCGGCCAGCGTGGGATCCAGCAGGCTGTCGCCGACAGGCGTCGCATCGATCAGGATCAGCCGCTCCGCGTCAGTGTCGATGCGGTTCTCCAGCGCGAGGTCCATCAGCACGCCGCCCGCCAGCGCGTTGTCCAGCGCGATGCCCGGCACCGGAACGAACCTCCCGCCACCGTCACGCAGCAACAGCAGCAGGATCTCCTCAGCGAATCTCAACACGGCGCCTGTCGCTCCCGCTCGCGTCGTCACCGTCCCGCAGCAGGCGGCCTCGACCGTCAGCGCGGACGGCCCGAACCCTATCGGCCACCCAGACCGCTCGGAGCGAGCCCGATCGTTGGCGCCGCGACGGGGACCGCGCCGCGGGACTCTTCTGCCGCCGCGGATGTGTTCGTGATTGGCCTGGTGCCGATGGACATCGTGGTCGGCCCCGACGCCGCGGGCCGGACCTATCGTGGCGGCCTACCCTGCGACGCGTTCACCTGCCAGGAGGATCGACCATGCTGCCCAACGGCTTCGTCACCGAGGTCCAGCAGGTGGCGCTCATCGTCCGCGACCTCAACGCCACGATCGAGGAGTACACCGACCGGCTGGGCATCGGGCCCTGGCGGGTGATCGACTGTGCGCCGCCCCGACTCAGGGACACGCGCATCCGCGGCGAGCCCGTCCCCTACAGCATGAGGCTGGCCGTCGCCCGCACCGGCGACACGATGTGGGAGATCATCGAACCGGTCGACGGTCCGTCCATCTACCAGGAGTTCCTCGACGAGCACGGCGAGGGGCTCCACCACCTGATCGTCGGACACGGGGGACTCGACTACGACGAGGCGCTGGCGCTGTTCACCGAGCGCGGCTGCCCGCCGGTGATGGAGGGATGCCTGGACGGGATCCGCTACGCCTACCTCGAGACGGAGGGACCTCTCAAGACCACCCTCGAGATCGTCCACCGCCCGGCGGATGCCAAGCCCGTGGCACCGGACTACTGGTATCCCGCGCCGCCGGACTAGCAGGACCGGCGGCGTCGCCGGCATGTCCACCACTCGTCTGACGTACCGCAACCCGTAGTCAATACGCTGCCCCTCCGTGGACCGCCCGGACGAGCCGGCAGGCCTGGAGCGACCAGCCGGAGTCGCCGACGATCTCCCCGCTCCCGACCTTCGCATCGAGGGCGGCACGGCTCTCACG
>JAPPKQ010000440.1:2668-9514 GCA_028819945.1 bacterium
GCTCTCACGCTCGGCGACGGCGCGGAGATCTTCGAGGTGGGGTTCGTCGACATCGTCGGGGACCGGATTGCCGCCGTCGGACCGATGAGCGATCGCCCTGCAACGCTCCCCCGGCGGGTCATCGACGCCGCGGGGGGCGTCGTCCTGCCCGGTCTCGTCGACGCGCACACCCACCTGTTCCAGGTGGCGGCCCGCGGCCTCGGGGACGGCCTCAGGTTGGCGGAGTGGCTGCGGACGCACATGGTCCCCCTGGCGCTGGCACTGCGACGCACCGAGATGGTGGCGCTCACCGAACTCGCGGCTCTGCACGCGCTGCGGTCGGGCACCGTCGCGGCCGTCAACCACCACTACGGCGGCCTCCGCGAGCCCGAGGATGCATTGGCGGTCGCAGGCGCCATGGAACGAGTCGGCCTGACCGGTGCGGTGGCCCGGATGATGATCGGCGAGCGGACGGCCGCGGCAGATGCGTTCGGGCTGCCCGCGGCCAACTTCGGATACACCAACGCACAGGAGATCGAACTGACCGCCCAGGCCATGCGCGCCAAGGCGGGCGGGTCGGTCGCCATCTGGCCGGGTCCGGCCAATGTCGCCTACTGCTCGGACGAGATCCTGCAGGCGGGGGCCGATCTGGCACGGCAGCACGGGGTTCGCTGGCACACCCACGCCGCCGAGGACGCCTTCGCCGTGGAGGTCACGTGCCGGTTCCAGGACGGACGGCGCACGCTGAGGGTCCTCGAGGATCTCGGCGTCCTCGACCACGACGCCACACTGGCCCACGCCGTGTGGCTCGACGATGCCGAGATGGAACTCGCGGCGGCGCGGCTCCCCCACCTCGTCCACAACCCGCTCTCCAACGCCTACCTGGGGTCGGGAACCATGCGTCTGACCGAACTCCGGTCGAGGGGGGTTCGGCTGGCGGCGGGCAGCGACGGATGCGCAGTGGCCGGCCAGGACATGTTCACGGTGGCCCGATTCGGCGCCCTGCTGCAGCGTGTGGCGGCGACCGACGCCGCTGTGATCAGCGTCGGCGACATGGTCAGGCTGATCACCGGCGGCGGCACCCGTGCACTGGGAACCGGATCCGGCACCCTCGTAGCCGGCGAGCCCGCCGACCTCATCGTGGTCGACACCTCGTCGCTGCATCACGAACCCGTCAACGACCCGCTGGCCTCGGTCGGCTGGTTCGCCACCGGCGCCGATGTCTCCAACGTAATCGTCCGCGGCACGCCGGTCCTGGACCAGGGCTCGATCACGACCGTCGACGAGGCCGAAGTCCGGGCGAAGGGGCTGGAGGCGACCCGCGCCGTCATGGCGCGCCTCTGAGCCCGCCCGGTCTGCAAGTATTCCCGCCGATGCAGTACGGACTGACGATCTGGCTGGACCAGCCGCTGGACGCGATCACCGACATCGCGGTCGCCGCGGAGGAGGCGGGCTTCGCCGACGTTTGGCTGCCCGATCACTACTTCCTGCGCGACGTCTACGCCGTGCAGGCGCTCATCGCCACCCGGACCACCTCGGTGCGGCTCGCCACGGGCATCGCGGCCATCCAGCTGCGCCATCCGGCACTCATCGCCAGCGCGGCCGCGACCATCGCGGAGTGCTCGGGCGGGCGGGCGGTCATCGGGATCGGCCCGGGAGGCCACGAGTTCCCCTCCCAGTTCCGCATGCGGCCCAAGAGCCCGCTCACCATGCTCCGCGAGGCGGTTGCGATCATCCGGCAACTCAGCTCGGGTCGGGCGGACTTCCGGGGCGACTACTTCTCCGCCGACGGCTCCGAACTGGGTTGGCGGATCGACCCGCCGCCGATCTTCCTGTCGGCACGCGGCCCTCGGATGCTCGAACTGGCCGGCGAGATCGCCGACGGGATCATCGTGCACGGCATCCACAGCGACTTCCTCGACTACGTCCGCAGCCGTGTCGCCCACGGCGCCGCCAGATCGGGCCGCGACCCCGCCGAGTGCCAGATCGCCGTGATGCTGGACGTGGAGGTCGACAGCGACGAGGCGGCGGCCGTCGACCGGCTCCGCCCCCGCTGCACGCTCATGGCCGGAGGGACCTACGCCGACGAGTTGATCCCCGTCTACAGGTTCGATCCCGTCGCGGTGGCGACGCTCCGTTCGGCGCTCAACGACCCGAACGTGTCCGAGGCGCAGTACGTGACCGACGACATGGTCCGCGCCTTCGCCATCGGCGGCACCCTCGAGACCGTCGCCGGGCGGCTCGACGAATTCCGCCGGCTCGGCGTGGACCTGGCGATCCTGAAGCTCGGCGAGGGCGACACGGCCGCCACGAGGGCCCTCATCAGCACCGTCGCACCCATCATCAAAGGAGAATTGGCGTGAGCATCCCCAGCGACATCGTCGTCATCGGAACCGGCGGCGGCGGCCTGACGATGGCCGCCGAGCTCGGTCTCGCCGGCCGCCCGGTCGTGCTGGCCGACCAGCCGCGGTTCGGCGCCGCCCTCGAGGCCGTCGACGCCGCCGGCGGCATCGAACTGACCTTCCGCACCTCGCTCACCGACACCACGTCCGCCTCGCGACTCGCCCCCGTCGCGGCCACGTCGACCGATCCCACCGCAGCCGCCGAAGCTGCGGATGTGGTGATCATCTGCGTGCCGGCGTTCGGCCACGAACCGCTGGCCGAGATGCTCGCCGGCCATTGGCAGGACGGCCAGACCGTGCTGTGGGTCGGCGAGCCGGGCGGCTCCTTCGCAGCCGTCGCAGCACTCCGGGCGATCGGCCGGCGCCCCGACATCAGCCTGGGCGACACCAACACGCTCCCCTACTACGGCGCGCTCGTCTCCGGGCCCGGGAAGGTGGGCGCGATACGCAAGAGCGGCGGGACGCTCATCGCCGCCCTTCCGAGCGGCCGCCTCGACCAGGTGGCGGGCATCGCGACCTCCATCTGGCCTTGGGTCACCCGCGCGGAGAACGTGTGGGAGACGCTGCTGCTGAACTTCAACGCCATCGACCACGTCCCGGCGATGCTCTTGAACCTGGGGGCGATCCAACAGACCGAGGGCACCTTCACGCTCTGGGGCGCCGGCGGGACCCCCGGTGTGGTCAACGTCATCGAGGCGCTCGACGACGAGTTCCTGGCGATGCGCGCCGCCCTCGGCATCGCCAATATGACGCCGTACGAGGACTACCTGGTCGGCCAGGGCCTGGCGCCGCAGAACGGCGCCGACCTGCACGAGACGCTCCAGTCGAGCCTGCTGCCGACCCTGCGGTTCCGCTGCGGCCCCGACGCCCTTGACCACCGGTTCGTGTCCGAGGACGTGCCGTACTCGCTGGTCCTGGCCTCGTCGCTGGGACGGGAGATCAGCGTGCCCACGCCGGTGATCGACAGCCTCATCGTGCTGGCGTCGGTGGCCTCGGGGCGCGACTACGCCGCCGAGGGCAAGACGCTCGCCGAGTGGGGGCTCGACGGCGCAGGCGTCGCAGGGCTCCGGTCGGCGGCCGAGCAGGGCTGGTGGTGAGCGATGGCCCCAGGTGACGTCGACCTCGTGCTCACGGGAGGTCTCTGCGTCACCTGCGACGAGGCGGGCACCGTCACCGCCGGCGACGTCTATGTCGACGGCGGGCGGATCGTGGCCGTCGGAGGCCCCGCCCGGGGGGCGCGGCGCCGCGTGGACGCCTCGGGCACGATCGTCCTGCCCGGCCTCGTGAACCTGCACGACCATCTGCGGGACATGACGCCGGGGCTCGACGCCGGCGAGGGCCTGAAGCTGGACGAGATGCTGCGGTTCTACTGGCGCCTGAACGAGGCCGCCGGGGCGGTGGAGTACGAGACGATGGCGGCCTACAGCACCGCCCGGCTCCTGGCGTCGGGGGTCACGACGGTCGTGGATCACGTGTACCCGTTCCACCGCCGCGGGCTGGATGCCGCCACGATCGCTGGCTACGAGGCCACCGGCATCCGCTGGTACCTGGCCCGCGGCCTCATGACGCGGGGCTACGACCCGATCAGCGAGCCGCTCGCCGAGGGGTTCGGGCGGGTCCGCTCGCTGCTCGCCGACGGCACGCCCGCCGAGCGGATCATGCTGGCGCCGGTGTCGTTCCGCCAAGCGGCCCCGGAGGACTACGCCGTGGCTCGTGAGTTCGCCGCCGACTTCGGCCTGCGGCTCTACACGCACGTGGCCGAGACCGCGGCCGAGGTAGCCGGCGTCGAGGCCGAGCACGGCTGCCGGCCGATCGAGTTGCTCGACCGGCTGGGCTTCTGTGGCCCCGACGTGACGCTCGTGCACTGCGTGCTGCTCTCCGACGCCGAGATCGACCTGCTGGCACGCACAGGCAGCCACGTCGTGCACTGCCCCAGCAACCACATGAAGCTGGCCAAGGGGTTCACCCGCGTGCTGGACCTGCTGGACGCCGGCGTGAACGTCGGGCTGGGCATCGATCAGATGGCCGACATGTTCTGCGAGATGCGCCAGGAGGTGCTCCTGCAGTCGATCCGCAACGAGGACCCGGGGGCCATATCCCCGGCGGTCGCCCTGCGCATGGCGACGGCGAACGGCGCCAAGGCGGTGGGCCTCGGCGGACAGCTCGGCCAGATATCGGTCGGCGCGCTCGCCGATTTGATCTGCGTCTCCGCCCGGGGCCTGAGCATCGAGCCGATCCTCGACCCGGCCTGGAGCGTGGTGCATCGCAGCGGGGGTTCGGACGTCCGCCACGTCATCGTCGACGGGAACGTCGTCGTGGAGGATCGGGAGTTCGTCATGCTGGATGCCGAGGCGTTGCGCCGTCAGGCCATGGACGTCATCGACGGCTACTTCTCCAAGGCAGGCATCGACAGGACCCGCATCGAGTTGTAGAAGACCACACTGTAGGGAGGACAGCAGATGGACATCGTCACAGTTCTGGAACGGGCATGCGAACGCCACGCCGACAGGCCGGCGCTCAGCCGGGAGGGAACGACCGTCAGCTACGCCGAGGTCGGCGAGCGGGTTCCCGTGGTGGCCGGCACCCTCGCCGAGCTGGGTGTCGAGCAGGGAAGCACCGTCGGCATCTGCAGTCCCGACAGCGTCGAGGCGTGGCTCGCCATCTTCGCCGTCTGGCGACTCGGCGCCCTGCCGGCGCTCATCGACGCCCGCACCCCCGACGACCGGCTCGGCTACTTCGTCGGCGACATGGACCCGGCCGTGGTCGTCTCCGACGACGAGAACCGCCCCCGCCTCGCCGAGATCCTGGGCATCGAGGCGGCGCGGCTGGCTGACGTCGCCGGCGGCGGGGGCACGGCGACCGCGCCGAACGATCACGACGAGTCCTCTCCCCTGTTCCTGTCGTACACGTCGGGAACGACGGGCGACCCGAAGGGCGTGGTGCTGACCAGCGGCCCGGTCACGCTGGGGGCCGCCTGCATCGCCGAGCGGCTCGGCTACGGGATGGACGACGTGCTGGTGGCGACGACACCGGTGGCGAGCAGCTTCCAACTCGTGGCCGGCGCCATGCCCGCTCTGCACGCCGGCGCGCACGTGGTCCTCGCCGCCGGTCACACGCCCAGCGAGGTCTGGGAGGACATCGGCGCCCACGGCGGCACCGTTCTCATCGCCTACCCGCTCACGCTCGCCGACGTCGTCGGGCTCGCCAAGGACACCAGGCCCGCCCACAGGCTGCGCCTGGCGCTCTCGGGCGGCTCGCCACTGGCGCCGCGCATCAAGCGGGACTACCGGGATCACCTGGGCATCCCGCTCGCCGAGAGCTACGGCCAGAGCGAGCTCGGCGGGTTCATGGTCCTCGGGGCCCCCGGCGACGAGACCGCTCCCGAGGGCTTCGCGGGCCGCCCGCTGCCGGACCGGCTCGCCTTCGTGGCCGACGCCGACAACCGGGAACTGCCCGCCGGCGGCGTGGGCGAGGTGGTGGTGGCCGAAGGCTTCTTCGGCGAGTACCGCAACAAGCCCGAGGCCTACGCCAAGACCACGGCAGGGGGAGTCCTCCACACCGGGGATGTGGGGGTCGCCTCGGCGCAGGGACACATCAAGGTCATGGGACGGGTCCAGGAGGCCGCCGCCGCCCGGCGCCGGGGCGGATTCCTGCGCGAGGTGGAGGACGTCGCCTACGACCACCCCGCCGTGCGTCACGCCTCGGTGGTGCTGGACGCCGCCGAGCAGGTCCGCTGCTTCGTGGAACTCAGTGTCGCCGGCGCCGCCGACGAGGACGAGATCGCCGAGCACATCAGGACGCGAGTGCCGGAGTCCCTCATCCCCGCCGGAGTCCACGTCCTGGGTACCTTCCCTCGGACCTTCAGCGGCAAGGCCGACCGCCTCCGCCTCAGCAGCCTGTACGGCACCTGATCTACGGTCAGGACCACCAACCGAACCGAGAAGGGGGAGGACACGCCATGGCAGCGTTCAAATCGGTGGATCACGTCGGGATCACAGTCAAGAGCCTCGAGGTCTCCGTTCCGTGGTGGAGCTACTTCCTCGAGGCGGAGCCGTTCTGGCAGGCCTCGTGGCTGGCCGCCGACATCGGCGACTACGTGGGACACATCGTGGGGTACAAGGACTGCGACATGACCTGCGCATTCTGGGAGCTGCCCGGTGGCACGGTCCTGGAGATGCTGGAGTACCACAACCCGGGGCCGGGCCAGGTGGACATGGAGTCCTACAACGCCGGCAACACCCACCTCTGCCTGGAGACCGAGGACATCTACCGGGACTACGAGCGGCTGCGGGGCCGGGCGGACTTCCGCTCGCCCGAGCCGGTCCGCTGCGCCTGGGGCAAGTACAAGGGCAACATGGCCTGCTACCTGCGCGACCCCGACGGCGTCTCCATCGAGCTGATCCAGTTCGTCGGCCAGCCGCGCCCCTTCCAGGAACAGAGCCCCTTCAGCGACCCCTACGCCTAA
>JAPPKQ010000038.1 GCA_028819945.1 bacterium
TCGTTGTCGGCCGCGTTCGAGACGCGACGGTGAACGCTGCCGCTCACCCGCTGCCTCGGCCTCGGCTGCGGCGATCGCCTGCTGGGCAGCGGCATCGGCTGCGCCGTCGTCGCCTTCGTCGCCTGCACAGGCGGACGCCACGAGCGCCAGCACGAAGGCCAGTGCCAGAAGTCGTCGAATTGCTTTCATCGTGTGGATCTCCCTCTCCCGGGTTGACTCGATTGTGCCGCGCCGATTGGCCGTCGATTACGACCCAACCCGCGCTTTGGCACGTCGTTGTGGACCTGCGGAAGCATAGGTGACCAGGGCCGGTCATCCAAACCAAAGTTTGGTGGACAGGGCAGCGCGGGCCGGTGTTAGCGTCGTGGCGGCGCCGGCCGCGGCGTGCCCGCAGAGACCAACCCGGGAGGTGCCATGGAGCGGTTCTGTTTCACCTTCGAGATCTTCGAGGGAATGGAGGACGAGTACAAGCGTCGCCACGACGAGATCTGGCCGGAACTGGTGGAACTGATCCAGGAATCGGGGCTCAAGAACTACACGCTGTTCCGCCGCGGCACCCAGATCATCGCCTACGTGGAATGCCATCCCGACAAGGACGCCGCCTTCGCCCACATCGCCGGCTCGGAAGTGAACGCCCGCTGGTCCAAGTGGTTCGAGGAGGTCATCGTCAGCCTCGTCGACGAGGACGGCAACCTCTACGAGGCCGCCGAGGTCTGGCACCTCGACTGAGCCGGTGGCGGCCGGCGACCAGGTGCCACCGGTGCTAGCGGTCGGCGCGGTAACGCTCCACGTAGTCGGCGTCCAACTCGATCCCCCAGCCCGGGCCCTGGGGCAGCGGGTACATGCCGTCGCTGATCTCCGGCCGGTTGGCAATGAGGTTCCAGAACAGCGGATCACGATCGGGGTGGAAGCACTCCACGTAGGTGCCATGCGGGATGGAGGCCAGCATGTGGGCGGAGATCTGCGGCTCCTCGTGGTGGGGCCCCCCCCCCCCCGGGGCGGCCGGCCGGGCGGCCCCCCGCCGGCCCCCGGGGGGGGCCCCCCCCCCCCCCGGGGCCGGGGGCCCTGCCCGCCCACGCGGCGCCACTCGGTGGGCCCGCCACTCCAGGAGGCGTCGAAGTTGCACACGTCGATGGCGCCGGCCGCCATCAACTCGCCGGCCCCCTTGCGTGACATCTCGCTCTGGCCCGCGGCCACCGGCACGCCGGTCATGTAGCGCACGTCGCGCATGCCGCGGGCGTCGTTGAACCAGCGCACCGGCTCCTCGAACCAGCGAAGGCTCTCCGCCCCCACCAGGCGCACGAAGCGGACCGCCTCGGCGACGGTGTAGCCGCCGTTGGCGTCGGCCATGAGCACGAAGCCCTCGCCGGCGGCCTCCTGCATCACCTTGAAGCGGTGCGCGTCCAGCTCCGGCGCCTGGCCACCCACCTTGGTCTTGCAGCCCGCCAGGCCGATCTCGCGGTAGTACTGCATCTCGGCGGCCAGCTCGTCGTCGGACTTCCCGTGGTAGCCCCCGATCGCGATTATCGGCATGGCGTCGCGGTAGCCGCCCCAGAGGCGGTACAGCGGCAGGTTCGCCGCCTTGCCGACGACGTCCCACAGCGCACTGTCGACACAGGCGATGGCCATGATCACCAGCTTGCGATCGCGCAGGATGTCGAAGGTGAGCGGTTCCATGGCGCTCCAGCAGTCCTCCACCAGCAGCGGGTCGCGGCCGACCAGCATCGGCTGGAGTTCCTCGGTGATGATGCGTGCGATCTCGTGCTGGGTGTGCACCTCGTCGCCGTTGTAGATCTCACCGACGATGCCCTCGTCGGTGTGGATCCGCGTGATCAGCGTCGCCCGCTCGGACATCGAGTATGCGGAACCCCGGAACGTGTCCGCCAGGGGCACCACCAGCGGCACGACCTCGATTCGTTCGATCTTCACGGGGCTCTCCCTGTCGAGTGGCTCGGGGAAGTATAGGTGTGGCCCCCAGGTCGGCAGCCCGGGGGCTCGCCTCGCCGGAGCGCATTCTTGGGTACATCGTCGCGGGGAATAAGATCACCGGCGGTGCATGAAGAGCCCTCGTGGACAATGGGAATCGAGGAGGAATACCTCATCGTTGAGCGGGAGACCGGCGCCCTGGTGGCGCAGCCGCCCGGCCTGATGGAGAGGGTCGCCGACCTGCGTCACGGCCTGGTCGGCCGCGAGTTGTTCGACTCCCAACTCGAGATCGGAACAGTCGTCTGCGAGGACGTCCGCCACCTCCGCGCCGACGTGGGGCTGCTGCGGATCGCCGTGACCGAGGCCGCCGAGGAGTTCGGCCTGGCGCCCATCGCGGCATCCACGCACCCCTTCGCCAAGTGGGATCAGCAGCGGTACACCGACAACGAGCGCTACCGGGCCCTGGCTCAGGACCTGCAGTACACGACCCGGCGGATGGTGGTCTCGGGGCTCCACGTGCACGTGGGGGTCGAGGATCCCGAGCTGCGGATCGATCTGATGGGGCAGGTGGCGTACTTCCTGCCACATCTGCTGGCTCTGTCCACGTCGTCGCCGTTCTGGTCGGGCCAGGACACGGGCCTCAAGAGCTACCGGACGTCGGTCTTCCACAGCGTGCCCCGCACCGGCCTGCCGGAGAAGTTCGAGTCCTGGGCCGAGTTCGAGCGCCACGTGGACGTGCTCGTGCGCGCAGGGATCATCGAGGATTCCACCAAGATCTGGTGGGACGTGCGCCCGTCGAAGCGCTACCCCACCCTCGAACTCAGGGTGACCGACCTGCCCACCCGGATGGAGGACACCATCGCCATCGCCGCCGCCTACGTGTGCGTGCTGCGGATGCTGTGGAGGCTCAAGAGGGAGAACCAGCGTTGGCGCGACTATGCCAACTTCCTGGTCGCCGAGAACATCTGGCGAGCCCAGCGCTATGGCACCACGGGCACGCTGTTGGACCTGGGCAGGGGCGAACTGGTGCCCGTTTCGGATCTGGCCGACGAGCTGGTCGAACTGGTGCGGTCCGACGCCGAGGCACTCGGCTGCACCGAGGAGTTGGAGCACATCAGGACCATCTGCGAGCGGGGCACCTCCGCCGATCGCCAGCTGGCCGTCTACCGGGAGGCTCTCGGGCAGGAGGCCACAGAGGACGAGGCGCTGCGGGCCGTCGTGGACGCGCTGATGGCCGACACGCTCGCCCCGCCCGTCAGGTAACGCCTCGGGGGCCCGAGCCGCTCGGGCCCGGAGCCGGCGGCGCTCAGGAATCGATCACGCAGATCGCCGAGCCGACCTCCACCTCGTCCTCGACCTCGACGCGCAACTCGGCGACGGTGCCGGCAACCGGCGACGGCACGTCGGCCTCCACCTTGTCGGTCTCGACCAGCATCAGGGCATCGCCGACGGCCACGCTGTCCCCGACCGCCACGTTCCATTCCAGCACGAGCACCTCGTTGGCGGTGTCGCCGAGCTTGGGCAGCTTCACGATCTGGCGCATGGTCGGTCCTCCCCGCTCAGACCAGCACGTTCTCGAACATGCTCGCCACGCCGGGCGCCGCCGCCGTCTTCACCTCGTCGACCGCGGCGTCCACCTCGCCGGCGATCCGGGCGGCGATCACGTCGGTGTCGCCGGGCGTCAGCAGGCCCTCGGAGGTCAGGCGAGCCCCGAACGTGTTGATGGGGTCCCGCTCGTACCACTTCTCGAACTCCCCGTCCGGGCGGTAAGGGGCGGTGTCGGACCGGGAGTGCCCGGCGTACCGGTACGTCTTCATCTCCAGCAGGCTGGGACCGTCACCGGCGCGAGCACGCGCCGCGGCGGCCTCGACGGCGGCGTTGACCGCGTCCACGTCCTGCCCGTCGACCACCTCACCGGGTATGCCGTAGGAGACCGCCCGGTCGGCGATATTGGCGATCGGCGTGGTCGCCGCAATGGGGCTGTACTCGCCGTACTGGTTGTTCTCGCAGATGAAGATGGCCGGCAGCTTCCAGATGGCCGCGAGGTTGATGCCCTCGTGGAAGGCGCCGATATTGGCGGCCCCGTCGCCGAACACGGCCACCGCCACGGCGTCGATGCCGCGGACCTGCGCCGTGAGGGCGGCGCCGGCGGCCACGGGAACTCCCGCCCCGACGATGGCCATTGTCGGTAAGAGGCCGATCGACGTCTCGCACAGGTGCATCGAGCCGCCCACGCCGCCGATCGAACCCACGACGCGGCCCATGATCTCGCCGCAGACCTGCTGGGACGTCAGGCCGAGCGCCATCCCCATGCCGTGACCGCGGTAGGTGCAGCACACCGAATCGGTGGGCCGCAGCGCCGAGGCCACGCCGACCGAGACGGCCTCCTGGCCCTGGCACGTGTGCGTCGTCCCATGCACGAGCCCCTCGGCGAACAGTCCGCGCACGGCGTCCTCGAGCGCCCGGATCTCCACCATCCGCTCGTAACGCGCCACGCGGTCGGTTCGTACCGCCTCCCGTCGTGCGAGTACTTCACTGCTCATGCGTTCACCCTTCCCGTGCGTCCGGGTCGTCCGTCCTAAACGAGCGCCCCATCGCGCTCCCACCAGTGCGGCGGGCTTTCGCCGGTCGCCAGCAACTCGCCCACCTGCCCCGCCACGTATTCGGCGCTCGGCAGGTAGCGCTGCTCCAATTCCTTGCCGAACGGCACGTGCACGTCCGGTGCGGTGATCCGCATGGGCGGGGCGCTCAGATCGCCGAACGCCTCCGAGACGACTTTGGCCACGATGTCCGCGCCCCAGCCGCCCGAATAGGGGCACTCCTCCACGACCGCGAGGCGGCCGGTGCGCTCCACCGAGGACAGCACCGCCTCGGTGTCCCACGGTTGCAGGGTCTGGAGGTCGATCACGTCGGCCGTCCAGCCGTCGGCGTCAGCTGCCGCAGCCAGACACGTCCGCACCGTCGAGCCGCACGACACCAGCGTGATGTCGTCACCGCTCGCAAGCGTCGCCGCCTGCCCCAGGGGGATGATCCCCTCGACACCCGTCGTCACGTCGCCGCGCACGGCGTAGAGGATGCGCGGCTCCAGGACGGCGACGGGATTGTCGTCCCGGATGGCCGCCCGGGTGAGCCCGTAGGCGTTGCCTGGACCGGAGAGCACGACGATCTTCAGACCCGGCGACCCCACCATCCACGACTCCATCACCTGCGAGTGCTGGCAGCCGAATCCCAGGCCGGCGCCGACGGAGGCGCGCATGACCATCGGCACCCGGACGGTCCCGCCGGAGAGGTAGTTGAACTTGGCCGCCTCGGTGACCAACTGGTCGAGCGCCACGCCCAGGAACTCCACGAACATGATCTCTGCGACCGGTCGCAGCCCGGTGGCAGCCGCGCCCACGGCGGCCCCCATGAACCCCATCTCGGCGATCGGTGTGTCGCGGACCCGCAGCGGGCCGAACTCCTCGAGCAGCCCGTCGGACGTCTTGAAGGGCCCGCCGGCGACCGCCACGTCCTCCCCGAAGGTGACGACATCGGGGTTCTCCCGCATCTCATCCCCGATGGCGGCCGCGATGGCCTGGTTCATGCGCATTCGTGCCACGGCATGCTCCTCTGTCGCGAGATCGCTGCGAGGCTAGCCGCGACCGCGGACAAGTCCCCAACCTGAAACGCCTCGACGGCGCGGGCCGGCACCTGCCGGCGGCGCGCCCGCGTCGGGGCGCCGCCGGGCCTGTCGCAGCGATACCGCCGGCTGCGGCTCAGGCAGCCGCAGGAGGCAGTGGCGTCCTCCGCAATGGCCTCACGCAGCCAATCCACGCTGCGGGTAACCACCTCGTCCTCGTTCGAACCGTCGGGGAGTGTCCCGATCTCGACACAAGCCAGACCGCCGAAGCCGGCGGCCCGCAACTCCCCCAACGCACCGCGCAGGTCGAGGTCTCCCTCGCCCAGTGCGCAGCACGGCCACCAGCCGCCGGGATTTCCGAAGTCGGCATTCGCCAGCAGGAGATCCTTGACGTGCAGCATCCGCGCGAACGGAGCGATCCGCCGGGTGCCCTCGCAGAGATCCTCGCCGATGCGCACCAGGTTCGCGGTGTCAAGGACCACGCCCAGGTCGTCCCGGCCGACACGGTCGAGTAACTCGCACAGCGAATCGAGGGTCAGGTCGCAGTGCGTCTCGATGGCGAGTTCCATGCCCAGATCAGCGGCTCTGGCACAGGCCTCGGCAACGAGCGGCGCCACGCGGTCCAACACTGACGCCTCGGGCTCCTGGCCCCAGTGGATGAAGGTTCCCACCACGATGCGCACCAGGCGGCACCCTGCGGCGGCCGCGATCGGCAACGCATCCAGCATCCGCCGGCGGGCCGCCGCCGACATGCCCATCTGCAGCCCGCCGGGGTGCCCCCAGGCCAGCACCAGTTCGAGCCCGTACTCAGCGGCCTGCGACGCCAGCCGCTCGGGCAGCGCCGGGTCGTCCATCGGCAGGTAGCAGGTCTCCAGACTCACCCCGTCGAGGCCCAACTCCCCGGCGCGACGCATGAAGTCCTCGTGGCTCCAGCGGATGCCCGGATCCTCCTCCCCTTCCCGCAACTCGCCGAAGTAGCGGTGGTAGGAGTAGCTGTCGAGCCCGAGTCGCATCCCGCGGCGCCCCCGCTGCGGAGCCTCCGGGTTCCCCTCGCCTCAGGCGCCCGCGCCCTCCACCGAGGCAGGCGCTCCCAGGCGCACGCTCTCGTACGCGGCGTGGACCACCTCCACCGACCGCGCCCCCACGTCGCCCGGCGAGCGGTTCGGCACGTCGCGGCCCAGGGTCAGGTCCACCAGCGTGTTGGGCGGGCCCTCGCAGGTGTACAGCCCCGCCGACGGCGGCAGATCCACCTTGTTGTCGTTGCCGTCGGTGTAGTGCCACAGGAAGTCGCGCTCGAAGTCCAGGATCAACTGCCCGGCGCTGCCGTAGATCCGGATCAGCAACTGATGCCGCGGCCAGATCTCGTCCAGAGAGTCGTCGGCGTTCGCCGGGCCCGGGCAGCTGGCGCCGCTGAGGGTTCCGGTCGCACCGGAGGCGTAGCGGATCGTGATGGCGTCGTGCAGATCCACACGCGCCCCGACGTTGTTCATGAAGCCGAACACCTGCGCCGCCCGGTCCCCGGTGAGCCACAGCGCCATCCCCATGGCGTGGCTGAGCTGCGCCGGCGCGTAGCCGCCGCCGGAGACCTTCGGGTCGGTCCAGGTGTCCCAGTCCGGCATGAGGTCGGTAGCGGAACCCTCATAGGCGCCGGTGGCCCTCAGCAGCTCGCGGGTTCCCGAGGCCATCTGCACCATCACATGCTCGATGTCGCCGACGCCGCCGGCTTCGGTCATGAGGCGCTTCGCCTCGATCCCCAGCGGGCCGTAGTGCCAGCCGAACGAGATGAGGTAGTGACGGCCGAGCCGCTCGGCGGTCTCGTGCAGGTCCCAGGCCTCGGCGGGATCGATCGTGACCGGCTTCTCGCACAGCACGTTGGCCCCGGCCTCCAGCGCCGCCTTGGCGTGCTCGTGATGGAGGACCGAGGGTCCCGCCACGACCACCGCGTCGAGCCCGTGCTCGAGGGCGTCGCGGTAGTCCTCGCTGGCATGGGCGAACCCGAACCGATCCTGCACGAACTGCAGGGCCTCGGCGCCCTTGCGCACCACCGACACCAGCTCCACGTCGTCGCGTGCCGCCAGGACGGGGATGTGGTTGCTGACCGCCCACGATCCGGCGCCGATGACCCCGACCCGCACCTTGCCCGAACCACCCATCAGGGAACCTCCCGTTTCCTTCGCCGGAGCCTCGGTGACTCCGATACCGCTACCAGGGGCCGGACACCGCCTCGCCCCGGCGGCACAGAGTAGGCCGTGACCGGGCATCAGGGGATAACGTGCCCCTGACCCGCAGCCGGACCCGGAGGGTACCCATGAGCACCGACAGCACAGACGCCGCAGCGACGAGCGACCCGGTGGCGCCCTCCTTCGGTGGGTTCGAAGGGCGCGTGGCGGTGGTCACCGGCGCCGGCAGGGGCATCGGCCGAGCCACCGCCGACACTCTCGTCGCCAAGGGCGCCTGCACGGCGTACCTCGACGTGAAAGCCCCCGAGCCGCCTCTCGACGGCGGCGAGTGCAGCCTGTTCGTCCACTGCGACGTGACCGACGAGGCCTCCGTCGACGCCGCCTTCACGACCGTCGAGGAAGCCTGGGGGACGATCTCCATCCTCGTCAACAACGCCGGGATCTTCTGGATCCGGCCGCTGGCCGAGATCACCCTCGAGGCCTGGAACCAGATGATGGCCGTCAACACCACCGGCGCCTTCCTCTGCGCCCGGCGGGCGCTGCCGGGCATGCGCGCCCAGGGCTACGGGCGCCTCATCGCCCTGGGCTCCTCGGCCGGCAAGACCGGCGGAGCCAAGGAGACGGCCGCGTACGGCGCCTCGAAGGCGGCCATCATGGCCCTGGCCAAGTCCATCGCCACCGAGTACGCCGCCGACGGCATCACCTCCAATGCGCTGGCGCCCGCCCTGATCAACACCGACATGGTGGCCGGCATCGCCGACCTCGCCGGGCGCATCCCCGTGGGGCGCCTCGGCGAGCCCGCCGACATCGCCGCCGCCGTCGTATTCCTGGCCAGCGAGGAGGCGGGCTTCATCACCGGCGAGGTGATGGACATCAACGGAGGCTTCCTCATCGATTGATTGCTGCCCACTGCTTCGTATCACGAAACGTGATACATTAGGCGCATGGCACGCGCCATCTCCGTTCGCCTCGACGACGAGACCCACAGGGCCCTGCGTCGGCTGGAGGCCACGGGCATGACCTGCTCGCAGGCAATACGTGCCGCCGTCGTGGCCGCAGCGGCCCGCCTCACCGAGCACCGGGCGCTCGCCGCTGAGGTGGCGGCGCTGGAAGCCGACGAAGCGGACCGCCGCGAGGTGCTCGCCGTCGCCGACCTGATGGAGGAACTGCGTGCGCCGGGGTGACATCGTCACCTTGCGCCTGCCGAAGGGAACCGGCCACGAGCAGCACGGTCGCCGCTTCGGTGTCGTCGTGCAGTCCGACGCGTTCCTGCCCCGCTCCGTGGTCTTGGTCGCTCCGACCTCCCGCAGCGCCAGACCCGCCACCTTCCGCCCCGAGATCACCGTGGGCGACACCTCCACACGAGTCCTGGTGGAGCAAATCGGAGCAGTGGACGTCAGCCGCCTCGGCGATCCCGCCGGTCACCTCACCGCCGACGAACAGTGGGCCGTCGACACCGCGCTGCTCACCGTCCTGGACCTCACCTGAGCGCCCCGCCGATCACACCACCGGGTTGACCGGTGGCCACAGAGATCGGGGCGGTGTCCGCGCAGGGACGAGGGGTAGCATGTCGGATGTGGATCTCAGCGCAATGATCGAGACTCGCCCGGGCATCCGGAGCGGAAAGCCGTGCTTCAAAGGCACGCGGATCGCCGTTTACGACGTACTGGACTACCTCGCGTCGGGTATGACCCCCGCTGAGATCGTCGACGACTTCCCCGAACTGACCGAGGATCACATCCGCGCGGCAATCCAGTTCGCGGCGATGCGTGAACGTCGCCTG
>JAPPKQ010000140.1 GCA_028819945.1 bacterium
GATGGTCTGGTGGTGCTCGACGTTCGCCTGCTGCGCAACGAGATGGAGCGTGTCCGCGCCGCCGCGTCGTGGTCCTGACGGCTCGCGGTGTCCGGCCGAGATGGTCTGGTGGTGCTCGACGTTCGCCTGCTGCGCAACGAGATGGAGCGTGTCCATGCCGCCGCGTCGTGATCCTGACGGCTCGCGGTGCGCTGCCGATACGGTTTTGTGGTGCTCGACGTTCGCCTGCTGCGCAACGAGATGGAGCGCGTCCATGCCGGCGTGGCCTCTCGCGGTGACGACACCGCCCCGCTGGCCGAGGCGCTCAACCTCGACGTGCGGCGCCGGCACCTGCTGGCGCGCCGCGACGAGTTGCGCCACGAGGTGAAGCAACTCTCGGGCGAGATCGGTCGGCTGCACCGTGAGGGCCGTTCCACCGAGGCCGCCGAGTTCACCGATCGCAGCCGGATGCTGGGCGACGAGAGCCGGGCCGTGGCGGCACAGGCCGACGCCCTGGGGCAGCGTCTCGAGGAGCTGTTGCTGCGGGTGGCGAACCTGCCGGCCGATGACTGTCCCGTCGGAGCGGGCGCGGAGGACAATCCGGTGCTGCGGGTCGAGAACTTCAGCGCCGGCGGTTACGCACGGCATCAGCGCGTTCCTCACTGGGAGTTCGCCACCGAGATGGGTCTGCTGGACGTCGGGCGCGCCACCAAGCTGTCGGGAGCGATGTTCGCCATGTTCCGGCGCGAGGGCGCGATGCTCGCCCGCGCCCTGGTGCAGTTCGCGCTCGATCGCAATGCCGACCTCTACGAGGAGGTCCGCCCTCCCACGCTGGTCCACACCGACACGATGACCAGCACCGGGCACCTGCCCCGGTTCGCCGACGACGCCTACCATCTCGAACGCGACGATCTGTGGGTCATCCCCACCGCCGAGGTGCCGCTCACGTCGCTGGGCCGTGACGAGGTGCTCGCCGAGGCCGACCTGCCGATGCGGTTCATGGCCCACACCTCCTGCTTCCGACGCGAGGCCGGAGCGGCGGGTCGCGACACCCGGGGCCTGCTGCGGGTTCACGAGTTCGACAAGGTGGAGATCCTGGCTTATGCAACCCCCGCCCAGGCCTCCGGCATACACGCCGAACTGCTGGAGCGGGCCGAGGGGGCGGTGGCCGACCTCGGGCTCGCCTACCGGATCGTGGACATCTGCACCGGCGACCTCGGCGGCTCGGCGGCCCGGACCTTTGACGTGGAGGTGTACTCGCCGGGCACCGATCGCTGGCTCGAGTGCTCGTCGGTGTCGTGGTTCAGCGACTACCAGGCCCGCAGGGCGAACGTTCGCTACCGACCGGACGAGGAGCGCGGCACCCGGTTCGTGCACACGCTGAACGGATCGGCCCTGGCGGTGCCCCGCGTGTGGGCAGCGCTCACCGAGACGTGGCGCCAGGCCGATGGCTCGATCGCGGTGCCCCCGCCGCTGCGCCCGTACATGCGCGGGCTGGAGGTGATCCGGTGAGGTGGGCGGCGGTCGTCCGGACCGTCGCCGGCTAGCGAGCCGCCGCAGCCAGATGCAGCGGGACGGCGGGAAGGACACGATCCGGCACCTGCCGCCGCTGATCGCGGCGCCGGAGGAGCTGCCCGATCTCGACGGTTCGGATCATCCGGTGCGGGCGGTGACCCGGTCGGTGGCCGGCGACGAAGCCGCCTGGACGCCCGCCGCGGCGGCGGCGATCACCGAGCGATTCGACGAGTTGGCGCCCGACTGGGAGAACCGCCTGCGGCCCGAGGAGTTCGTGGGCCTCCCCGACGCCTGCGAGCGCGGCCTGCTCGAGCCGTCGGCGCTGTGCCTGGAGGTGGGCTCGCGCACCGGCTTCGGGACGGTGCACCTCGCTGCGCACTTCCGGGCCACCGTCGCCATGGACATCTCGGCGGGCATGCTGGCGCTGGCACCGCCCGATCTGGCCCCTCGCGTGCGTGCGGACGGGGCGTCGCTGCCGCTGCCCGACGATTCCGTCGACGTCGTGGCATTGATCAACATGCTGCTGTTCCCCTCCGAGGTGGACCGCGTGCTCCGACCCGGCGGGGCCGTTCTCTGGTTCAACACGCTCGGGGCGCGCACGCCCATCCATCTCCCTGCCGAGGAGGTGGCCGCAGCCCTGCCCGGCCGCTGGCAGGGGATCGCCAGCGAGGCGCTCTGGGCGACGTGGTGCGTGCTCCGCCGGGCGGCGCCTGACGGCTGAACGCCGCTCAGGCCGCCACGTCGGGAACGGCCCGCAGCCGCCGGCGCACCCGGAGCCAGACGATGGCGGCGACGACGACAGCCGCCAGGATCTCGAACAGCACCGCCCAGCGCAGGGGATCGGACCAGTTGGCCACCCGCTCGGGGATGTCGGCGATGGTGCGCACGGTCGGCAGCACGAACAGGTCGAAGCGGTAGTACGCACCCTCGACGGCCAGCCAGAGCACCCCGAAGGCCGTGAGGGCGATGCGGGCACCCAGCGGCTGCATGCTCGGCCGCAGTGCGAGGAGCACGATCCCGATCACGATGTAGCCCGCGGCCACCGCCAGGCGGGCCGGATCTGCCGCCGCCGCCCAGGAGCTCAGTGCGGTCTGGGCGTCCAGCGAGAGGTCGACGAGGACGTTGGTCATGAGGTTGCCCCGCAGGACCTGCACCTCCCACCAGCCGTAGAGGGCCAGGAAGCCCCCGACCACCACCAGGAAGCCCCCCGAGATGCGGTTCACGTGCGGCAGGATGCGCCGCATCTTGGCGATGACCTCGGTGCGGGCGACCGCCATCGCCAGCGTCAGCACCATGATCACGGCGCACAGGCCGCCGCCGTAGGCGAGGAACACCAGCAGCCCGTCGAAGAAGTCCCTGCTGGAGAAGGCGCTGACCACGGTCCCGAAGAACACCGGCATGGTGCATCCCAGCGAGACGATGGCGTAGGACACGCCGAACAGGAAGATCGAGCTGAGGCGGCGGCTCTCGCCGCCCCGCTGCAGCCGCGGCAGCCGGAGCTTGGGTTCGAAGCCCCGCAGCATCGCCAGCCCGAGGATGCCCATGACGATTCCCAGCACGAAGGTCACCCACGCCACCCGGCTCTCGATGGCGCTGCGGCTGAGCACCGTGGAGGCCAGGGCGCCGATGGCGGCGAAGACCGCCATGAATCCGACGCAGAGGGTCAGCCCCACGCCGAGCCCCCGGAAGATGCTCTGGGCAGGACTCAGCCGCTTGTCGCCCTCGATGCCCAGGAAGTACGAGAGGTAGGCGGGCATCATGGCGAAGCCGCACGGGTTGAAGGCGGAGATGAACCCCGCCGAGAGCGCCAGGCTCGCCAGCGTGGTGAGGCTGACGGTGTTCACGGCACTGCTCTCAGGGGAACTGCTCTCACGGGCGCTGCTCTCACGAGGTGGTCAGACGCCCAGGTGCTCGGCGATGAGCGCCCGCAGGTCCTGTGCCCGCAGCCGTGAGCTGATCATGTGCACAATCATGCCCTGTGCATCCACCAGCACGGTGGTCGGCATGCCGAACCCCCCGAAGGCCTGGAAGATGCTCGAGTCCGGGTCCTCTGCGAGCGGGTAGGTCACGCCGGTCCTTTCCGCCAGTTCCCGCGCCGCCCCCGGCTCGTCGCCCACGTTGAAGCCCAGGAACGCCACCTGGGGCGCCAACTCGACGTGCACCGCCTCGAAGGCCGGCATCTCGGTGATGCAGGGCGGGCACCACGAGGCCCAGAAGTTGATCACCGCCGGCGTGCCGGCCAGATCGGCGAGCGTGCCCTCCGACCCGTCGAAGTACTCGAAGCGCACCTCGGGAACCGGCTGGTGATCCCCCGCCGGGGTCGGCACGGCGGCTTCCGTCGCGGCGACCTCGGCGGCCGGCGTCGCCGCCGGCTCGGCCGCGTCGCTCCCGCAGGACATTGCCAGCAGCAGGGCGATCATCGCCCACGCGCCCGGCGTGCGGCACGTCCGGCGGACCCTGCCCCCGGGTTCCACGCCTCAGGCCACCGAGAAGACCGTCTGACCGTCGCGCTGGGTGGCGGTCAGATCGCCGAGGACGCGGAGGTGCTCGAGGTGTGCGAACGTCTCGCTCTCGGCCATGTTGCCCCACGAGCGTTCGGCGAAGAGCCGTCCCATGTACTGCGGAACGGTGCCCGTGCCGAGCTCGCCGGCGGCGTCGCGGATCACGTTAAGCCGGTGCTCGTGGTGGCGCCGGATGGCCTTCGCCCTGCCGTCGAGGTCCTCGAACGGGTGCCCGTGCGCCGGCAGAACCACCCTCACGCCGTCGATGGTGCCCATGCGCCGCAGCGACTCGAAGAAGCGATTGAGGGGATCGGGAAAGGGGCTGAGTCCGCTGATGTGGGGGGTGATCGTCGGCAGGACGTGATCGCCCGACAGCAGGATGCCCTCTTCGGGGTCGAAGAGGCAGAGGTGGTCCTCGGTGTGGCCGGGGGTGTGGAGACAGAGCCACTCGCGCCGGGCCAGACGGATCACCTGGGCGTCGACCACGGTGCGTGTGGGGCGCGGGGTGGCGAACCAGCGGGGGTCGTCCTCGGCGATCGCCTGCCAGGTGCGCCACTCCTTCTCCGGCAGCGGCTCGCGCTCGGTGCCCCAGGGATTCCTCCGCAGCAGGAGCCAGGGCGGCCGCTGCGCGTCGCCGTCCTCCTCCTCGGCGGTGGGCAGCTCGGGAGGCTCGGCGACCTCGGTCGACTCCCAGATGGGCCGGAACGACTCGTGGGTCAGGATCTCCGCCCCGGCGAGGGCCCGTAGGCGCTCGGCCCCGCCGAAGTGATCGAAGTGCGAGTGGGTGATGACGGCGGTGTGCACGTTCTCGATGGAATAGCCGGCGGCTCCGAGACGCTGCTCGAGCGCCGCGAAGGAGGCCGGGCTCGGCAGGCCGGGGTCCACGACGGCCACGCCCCGTTCGTCCTCGAGCAGGTAGCAGTTGACGTGGCCGATGCCGGGCAGGTTCACCGGCAGTTGGGAGCGGAGCAAACCGGGTGCGATCTCGGTGACCTCGGCTTGGGCGGGTTCCCGCTCCTGGCGAGGCGGTCGTGGCGGTGGCTGCTCGTCCGGCGCCGCGTCGCTCACCGGGTCAACCTATCGCCGCTGCGAGGTACTCGAACCGCGGTTATTCCGATGCTTGAGCCGGTGCGAAGACGGTGCTCCGCCAGTAGCGCAACTCCTCGATGCTCTCGAGGATGTCGTCGAGCGCCCGGTGCCCCTTGCGCTTCCGGGGCCGCTTCTCGGCGGCTTCGGGATACCAGCGTTGCGCCAGCTCCTGGAGGGACGAGACATCCACGACGTGGTAGTGCAGCAGATTCTCGATGTCCGGCAGCCAGCGGTTCAGGAACCGACGGTCCATGCCGATGGAGTTCCCGCAGAGCGGCACCTTCCCGGGCTCGGGGATGTGCTCGCGGATGAACTCCACGGTCTGCTGCTGGGCGTCGGCGAGGCTCAGGGTCGAGAGGCGCACCTCGTCGGTCAGCCCGCTGTCGTGGTGCATCTTGCTGACCACGTCGCCCATGAGTCCCAGCACCTCGGGGGGTTGATGGATCACTAGCTGCAGCCCGTCCCCGACGGGGTTGAGGTCGTCGTCGGTGATGATCGTGGCGATTTCCAGGACGTGGTCGCGGTCTGCGTCCAGGCCGGTCATCTCGAGATCGATCCACACGAGCACGGGCCGGATGCTAGCGAGGCGAGTGGGTCCCGATTCGGGGCGCGTCGCTCGGGGTCACCGCCGGGCCCGGCTCGGCGGATGGACTGGGATCAAGCTGGGGACAGCGCCACCGGCGCTGGGGGACGACTCTGAAGAAGCTCTGGATCCTCCTCGGAAGCACGGCAGGCGGGAGACGGCGCGGGGACGGCGGTCGTATCGTCCCGCCATGGCTGTCACGATCCCCTTGCAGCGTCCCGATGACATGATGGTCACGATCTCCGTGCAGCGCCTCGACGGCGACCTGCCGCTGCCCGCCTATGCACGGCCCGGAGACGCCGGGCTGGATCTGCGAGCCGCCGCGGACGCCGAGTTGCCCGCCGGCGGCGGGCGAGCACTGGTCCCGACGGGCCTGGCCGTGGCGATCGCCGAAGGTTTCGCGGGATTCGTCCAGCCGCGCAGCGGCCTGGCGCGGGATCACGGTGTGACCTGCCTCAACACGCCGGGCCTCATCGACAGCGGCTACCGGGGCGAGTTGATGGTGCTGCTCGTGAACACCGATCCAGCCGAGCCGTTCACGGTGCGCCGGGGTGAGCGCATCGCCCAGCTCGTGATCCAGCCGGTGGCGACCGCCGCGCTGGTCGAGGTCGACGAGTTGCCTCCCTCGGCGCGGGGCAGCGGCGGATTCGGTTCGACCGGACTCTGAGGGGCTCAGCGCCGGCCGGTTCCGCGGCGGCTTCGGACGCCGTCCTGGTCCAGGTTCACCGTTCGAGTCTCCAGGAAGTGCCCGGCGGGTTGCCAGCGTCCGGGACGCCGGATCTCCACAGTGACGATCACCGAGGTCGTCCCGACGTCGAAATGGACCCGGAGCCGGTCCCGGGTCCGCGCCCGGGCCAGACCGGCGCCGGCGAGCTCGGTCACGACCGACGCCAGGTGGGCGCCGCGGGCGGCACCGCCGGCGCGGTGGTGCAGGAGTCCGATCGCCGCGGTGCGGGCGAGGGCCAGTGAGGCCGGCTCGGCCGGCAGGCTGAGGCTGATGCGGTCGCCTGCGGCCGCCTGACGCGGCGCTCTACGCACAGGCTTCCAGCGCCACGATCTCGGTACGCCCCGCCCGGAAGCGGATGACCTCCCCGCCGGAGATGTCGAAGGCGATGCGGAAGGCGGCGTCGTTGGGATCGGTCGGGACGAACGTGGCCAGGATCCAACCGGCCAGGTACGGGTGCTCCTCGACGACGAGCTTCTCACCGAGGAGGGAGCGCAGCTCGCCCAGATGCGTGCCCACCCCGAGGCCGGACTGCGTTCGCAGCAGGGGCGTGTCCACATCGACGCGTTCGACGGTGCCGTGATACACCCACAACGCCACTCCGGGCGGACCGTTGGCCGGCGTCATCACGTAGCAGTCCGACCCACCCGCCGGTATGCCCGCCCAGCCGGCGCCGACCCGCTCGGCGGCTTCCTCGGGCGACATCCCGAAGTAGACCGCGCCGATGCCGACCGTCGAGACCTTCGATCGCTCGTCGAAGGCTCCCTCGGCGGCGACGACCGTTCCGGTGGTCGCCGACTGAGTCTCGGCGCCCGCGCCCGGGTCACCCTCGCCGGAGTCAGCGGATCCGTCGTCGCCCGCTGCGGCAGTGCTCCCGGCGGGCTCGGCACCCTCTTCGGTGCTCGCCGGCTGCTCCGCCGCGGCCGCCTCGGCGGCGGTCGTCACCGGCGGCGGCTCGGCGGCGATCTCACCCGGGGTTTCGTCCTCGCCGACGTCCAAGGCGGAACCTTCGCCCGGGGGTGTCTCGGCAGCCTCGGCGGCATCGCCGGAGGGGACATCCTGCTGCGGCTCGGTGGCGCTCGGGGACGGCGCGCCGTCGACGCTGGTCGCGGTCGTGGTCGTCCCGCTCGCCGGACCGGAACGGCCCCCCATGGCGGCGGCGTCGGGAGACTCCGAGCTGATCGTGCAGGCAGCGGCCAGGACGGCCGGAAGCGCCAGTGTGACAGCGGCCGCCGCCGCTCTGCGCCGTGCTCGCAAGGATGCCACATTGCCAGATTACGGCGGTCCACCGGGGACCCGGCGCACCCTGGACCGGCTCCGCCGGGTGTGGTGCCCCCGGTGGGATTCGAACCCACGATCTGCGGATTAAAAGTCCGATGCCTTGCCGGGCTTGGCTACGGGGGCGTTCCGATTATCGCAGTTGAGCGCGGCGACGCGGCATGACCCGGCGCCGGCGCCCGCGAACCCCCCGGACCGGCCGCCCGCTCCGGTCCGCTCAGGTGCGCCGCGCCTCGTTGCCGGCCTCGACGGCTTGGGAGCTGTGCTGGTGGGCATCGCCGACGGTGACCGGCTCGCCGACGCTCACCGTGCCGTTCTCCACGGTCACCCAGCGCCCGGAGAGGTTGGGCATGGGGACCATCGTCAGGCCCGCCCGCACGGTCAGGCTATGGATGACTCCGCCGTGGGTGATGACCAGCACTTCGGGCGTGTCCCGGCCTTCTGCCTGCCGGGCGATGTCAGCCAGGGCGGAGTCCGCCCGAGCCGCGAGTTGCTCGTCGGATTCGTAGCGGGCCGGCCGGCGGCCGCTGCCCAGGTATCCCGGCCAGTCCCGTTCGATCTCGAGCCGGGTGAGTCCCTGCCACGGTCCCGCGTTGCGCTCGCGCAGGCGCGGCTCGATGTCGATCACGTCGATCCCGGCGCCCGCGGCGATGATCTCGGCCGACTGGCGGGCGCGGGAGAGATCGGAGCACACCAGCATCTCGAAGCCCGCCAGCAGCGGCCCTGCCTGGGCGGCGTGGCGCCTGCCGCGCTCGGTCAGCGGCGTGTCCGCCTGGCCCTGCCAACGTCCCTGGGCGTTCCATTCGCTCTCGGCGTGTCGCAGCAGCAGGAGTCGGACCACAGCCGGCGACGATACCGCCGCCGGACCGCCGCTGGGTTACCGCTGGCTGCTGGCTCGCTGATGGGCCACCGGCGGGTCGCCGGTCTGACTCGGAACCGCGGCTAGCTGCCGCTGACCGCTGCTGCCCGCCGCCGGGCCGTCGCCTGCGGTGCCACCGGCGGCGCCCACTCCTACGCTCATGGTGTGCCCACCCTGCGCCTCTTCGCCGCGGTGCGTCAGGCCGCCGGTGTCAGCGCCGTGGAAATCGGCGGTGAGACGGTCGCCGAGGTGCTCGACGCCGCCGCGGCGCGCTTCGGTCCGGCGTTCGAGGAGCAACTGCGCGCCTGCCGGATCTGGCGGAACGGGGAGCCCGCCGATCCCGCCGAGGCCGTCGCCGCCGACGACGAGATCGCCGCACTGCCGCCGGTGTCGGGCGGCGCCGGTCGCACCGGCCGCGTGGCGGTCATCTCGCTGCACACCTCCCCCCTCCTCCAGCCGGGTATCGGCGACAGCGGTGGCATGAACGTCTACGTGCGCGAACTCTCGGCGGCACTGGCGCATCGCGGGCTGGAATGCTCGGTGTACGTGCGGCGCTACAGCGACGACCTGCTGCCGGAGATCCACATGGAGCCAGGCGTGCGGGTCGTCCACATCAACGCCGGACCGGTCGACCTGCCGAAGGAATCACTGGAGAGCACGCTCGACGAATTCACCGAGGGCGTCCTTGCAGACCTGCGGCTGAACGGCGGGGTTGATGCCATCCACGCGCACTACTGGCTCTCCGGCGTGGCCGGTCACCGCGTCAAGCACGCCCTCGACCGACCGCTCGTGACGACGTTCCACACGCTCGCCAGGGTGAAGCAGGGCCTCGGCGAGCCGGAGCCTCCGGGCCGAGCCCGCGCCGAGGAGGAGGTGGTGGCCTGCTCGGACGTCGTCTGCGCCGCCGGACCGGTGGAGAGGGACCATCTCGTGCGCCTCTACGGGGCGCCGGCCGACCGGGTGCAGATCGTGGCG
>JAPPKQ010000001.1 GCA_028819945.1 bacterium
GTACCATACCGCTGCTGTCGACGTGGTGGCTGTCCAAGAAGCCGACGAACCGCTGGCATGCCCGCCCCGTGATCGACAGCGACCGATTCGACTTCGCCGTGGCCCCCGGTCCGCCGGCGGATGACCTCGTCGATCTCAAGGTCGGGCGCGGGGCCAACTTCCTGTGCCTCTTCTGCGACACGCTCAACGACGCCGACCGGGTGCGGTTCTGCGGGCGGGAGTTCGGCTTCGGGTTGCGTCTCGTGGCCACCCAAGCCTTCGCCGACCCTCAGCGGCCGCGCCGCGGGCGCGTGTGGCTGGCACCCGATACCGCCAGCGAACAGGCAGGCCTCGCAGGTGGCGCGACCGGGTATCCGGAGGCGGTCGAGGTAGCGCTGCGCCGAGAGGTGCCGACCGAATGCGGGAATGTCACCGCATTCGGCTTGCGCACATTCGGTGATCTCCTCTCGCCCCGCCAGCGCCGCACGATGGCCACGTTCAGCGAGGTGATCAACGGGATCACTCCCGTGGTGCACCGCGACGCCGCCGATGCTGGAATGCCCGACGGCGAACTCGGCCTTGAGCAGGGCGGCCGCGGCGCCCGCGCCTACGCCGAGGCCATCACCACGTACCTGGCTCTCGCGCTGTCCCGGATGGCCAACCGCACGACGACGATGACGACCCACAACCGGGCCAACGGGTCGGTCGAGCAGTCGTTCATCAGGCCCGCCTACGGGTTCTACGGCGAGTTCCCCGAAGCCAACCCGTTCTCGGGATCGACGGGCTCATGGGCCGGCGGTCTCGACTACGTCGTCAAGGCGGTCGAGGCCCTCCCCGCGCCCGCCACGGGCCGACGGCCGATTCGGCCGGGCGAACCCGCCGCGCCGGCCGATTTGCCCTCACCGGGCAGAACCGCCGATGCCTCCTCCGGCGACGAGCGACCTTCGACGGCCGATCCGTCGCCCCGGTTGGGCAAGGCCGAAGTGCGATGCGCCTCGATGCTCACCGCACTCGACGGCACCCTCGGCGTGGTCTGCACCGATCCGCCCTACTACGACATGTTCGACTACGCCTCGCTGTCGAATCTGTTCCTCGTGTGGCAGAGGGCCACGCTCGGTGACGTGTGGCCGGACGCCCTGGGGCCGCTGCGGGCGCCCGCCGACGAGCAGATCGTCTCCAACGCCGCCAGGCTCGGGGGAGACAGGGCGGCCGCGCACTCCCACTTCGAGAGGCTGTTGCGCCGGGCCTTCGAGCGCATGCGGGAAGTCCACGATCCCCGCTATCCGCTCACCGTCTACTACGGATACCAGCAGGTGGAGAAGAAGGCGAAGAAGACGAACGCCGGGGCTCCCGGCACGGCGTGGGAGGCGCTGTTGGAGAGTCTCATCGCTGCCGACCTGCAAATCACCGCAACGTGGCCGTTGCGGACGGAGCGCCCTGAAGGCGTAAAGAAGGGCACCAAGTCTCTGGCGTCCTCGGTGCTCCTGGTCTGCCGCCCGAAGGCCGGGGACGGTTCTGCCCAGTCCGTGACGACAGTCCGTGAGCTACGTCGCGAGTTGCAGGCCGAGCTTCCCGGCGCCATACGGCTGCTGCAGCAGGGCAACATCGCCCCGCTGGATCTTGTGCAGGCTGCGGTCGGGCCCGGGATGGCGGTGTACACGCGCTACGAGCGCGTGCTGGCCGCTGATGGATCGCACCTGGGCGTACGGGAGGCCTTGGCGCTCATCAATGAGGTTCTCGACGAGACACTCACCGGCACCGGCGCCGAACTCGACGCTGACACCCGCTGGGCACTGACCTGGTTCGACGAGCACGGGTTCAATGAGGGCCCGTTCGGCCGCGCCGAGCAGTTGTCCAAGGCGCGGAACACCTCTGTGGCGGGCCTCGTCGAGGCTGGAGTCGCCGTTGCCGTCGGCGACAAGGTTCGTCTACGGGATCGCGACGAACTCGAAGCCGGCTGGGATCCCACCACCGATAGGCGCCCCACCGTGTGGGAAGCCACGCAGCATCTGCTTCGAACCCTGCACGACGATGGCGAGCCGGCCGCGGCCGGGCTGCTGAGTCGCCTCGAAGCGGACACGGCGGACGCGGCCCGCGACCTGGCCTACCGACTGTTCCAGATCTGCTCCCGGAGGAACCGGTCCGCGGAAGCCGCCGTCTACAACGGCCTTGTCACCTCCTGGCCCGAACTGACCCGCCTTGCCGCCCACACCGAGCAGGCTCTGTTCTGAGTGCTACCGCCTCCTTGCTACCTTTGTTCGCTCCGACGGTTGCAGTTGTCGGCTGATTCGCCGTTCTGGCCGCGGAGAGGAGTGATCTGGTGGCGCTGAGCAACCACGAGCGGATCGGCAAGGCAGTTTCTCTGCTGGGCGAGGGGTTGGCTCCGTTCGTGGCCCGCGAGTGCGAGGCGCAGTTCGGCAGCAACTGGCCGGCCGCCGTGCAGCGGGTCGAGACACGGGGTGGTCGGCCGCGGCAGGTTAATCCACGAGCTCCGCAGTTCTTGCTGAAGGTGCTGTGGGATGAGTGGAACGCTGTCTTCTCGCGGAAGCTGTCTCGGGCCGACCGCAGCTACGTCGCAGAACTGCAGGTTGTGCGTAACTCATGGGCTCACAACGAGAGTTTTTCCACAGACGACGCTCTCCGGGGGCTGGACACCACGCAGCGCCTGCTGGAGTCGGTCGCCGCAGGTGCCCAGGCCAACGAGGTTGGTGGCCTCCATCAGGAGTTGCTGCGCCTGAAGTTCGAGGAGCAGAGTCGCAGCGCCCGGCGCAGCAGGGCGCAGCGCACCGAGGCCGGCGTGGAGGCGGGGCTGCCTTCCTGGCGAGAGGTGATCGAGCCGCACGACGACGTCACCTCGGGGCGCTTCGAGATGGCGCAGTACGCCGCCGACCTGCACCAGGTGTGGCGAGGCGCGGCGGCGGCTGAGTACGGCGACCCGACCGAGTTCTACCGGCGCACCTTCATCACCGAGGGGCTCGGCAAGCTGATCACCGGGGCGGTCGAGCGCTTCGCGGACGCTGGCGGCGACCCCGTCGTGAAGCTGCAGACCAACTTCGGCGGGGGGAAAACACATGCCCTCATCGCCTTGTACCACCTCGCCGGCGCCGAGCGGGCGGCCGACCTCCCCGGGGTGGAAGACCTTCTGACCGGCGGGGGATCGAGCCTCCCCGGAACCGGAGTGCGCCGAGCGGTCCTCGTGGGGCACCAGCTCGAGCCCGGGAGCGCCTCAAAAAAGCCCGACGGCACCGTGGTACGCACCATGTGGGGTGAACTTGCCTGGCAACTTGGTGGATCTGATGCATATTCGCTGGTCGCTGAAGCAGACCGGTCCGCCACCAGCCCCGGAGCCGCCCTCGGCGAACTCTTGCGGGCCCACGCGCCGTGCCTGATCCTGATCGACGAGTGGGTGGCTTACGCACGCCAGCTCTATGGGCAGCAGGGTCTGCCGGCCGGGACCTTCGACGCCCACTTCAGCTTCGCGCAGGCGCTCGCCGACGCCGTCGCCGCCACACCGCGGGCGCTGCTGGTGGCCACGATCCCCGCCTCGCAGATCGAGGTCGGTGGTGAGGGCGGGCAGGCGGCGCTCACGCGCCTGGAGAATCTGTTCGGGCGCGTTGAGGCCAACTGGCGCACTGCCTCCACTGAGGAGAGCTTCGAGATCGTCCGGCGCCGGCTGTTCAAGCCGCTCAGCGCCGCCGCGGCCCGCAGGCGGGAGGCGGTGGCGGCAGCCTTCGCCGAGCTCTACAGGGCCAACAGCGGCGAGTTCCCGTCCGAGTGCCGGGAGGGCGAATACCAGCGCCGGATGGTCGCCGCCTACCCGGTCCACCCGGAGTTGTTCGACCGGCTTTTTGGCGATTGGTCGAACCTGGAACGCTTCCAGCGAACCCGCGGTGTTCTGCGCCTGATGGCCAAAGTTATCCACAGTCTGTGGATGAACGAGGACGCCAATTTGCTGATCATGCCGGGCACGATTCCCGTCGACGACGCCGAAGTTGCCGCCGAAATGACCCGCTACCTGGACGATGGCTGGCGGCCGGTGCTGGAGGTGGACGTGGACGGGCCCAAGGCCTTGTCGTGGCGTCTCGACTCCGAGAACGCCCCGCTGGGCCGCTACTCGGCGGCGCGGCGGGTGGCCCGCACGGTGTACTTCGGTTCCGCGCCCAGCCAGCAGGCCGCCAACAAGGGCCTCGACGACCGTTCGATCAAGCTCGGCTGTGTCCAGCCGGGGGAGCGCCCGGCCACCTTCGGTGACGCCCTCCGGCGACTCTCGGACCGGGCCATGTACCTGTACCGCGACACCTCTCGCTACTGGTACGCGCTGGCGCCGACGGTCACTCGCATAGCCCAGGATCGGGCCGCCGAACTCAAGTCTCTCGATGTAGACGAGGCGATCCGCCGACGCCTTGGTGCGGAGGCCGCTCGTCGGGGCGACTTCGCGGCTGTGCATCCCTGTGTCCGCTCGCCTGGAGAAGTCCCCGACGAGGACACGGTCCGGCTGGTGATCATCGATCCCGGCTTCGAGCACGACCGCAGCAGCGAGTCGAGTCGGGCCCAGGACTTCGCCTCCACGGTTCTGAACGAGCGCTCGGGCGGGGCGCGGCGCCACCGCAACATGGTGGTGTTCCTGGCGCCCGATAGTGCCCGGCTCGCGGAGTTGCGCCAGGCGGCCCGCCAGTGGCTCGCATGGGACTCCATCCGCCGCGACGGCGAGATCCTGAACCTGGACGCCTTCCAGACCCGCCAGGCGGACACGAAGGCGGACGAGTTCGACGAAACGGTGGATCAGCGCATCGCCGAGACCTACCAGTGGGTGCTCAACCCCGACCAGCCCGAGAACGACCCAACGGGGCCAATGACCTGGGACACGTTCCGGCTGCCGAGTCCTGGCGTGGGGCGAGCCGGAGCCGGTTCGGAGTCGCTGGCCGAACGGGTCTCCCGCAAGTTGATCGCCGACGAGGGCCTGGTGCCCGCGTATTCGGGACCCCGGCTGCGGCTGGATATCGACCGGGTGCCGCTGTGGCGGGGTGACCACGTCAGCGTGGCGCAACTGTGGGACGACTTCACCCAGTACCTGTATCTGCCCCGGCTCCGGGATCGGTCGGTGCTGGATGAGGCCGTGCGCGACGGCGTGGCCTCGCTGACTTGGCGAGCCGACGGCTTCGCATACGCCGACGCCCATAGCGCTGGCACTGCGGGCGGGGAGAGCGGTCGCTACGTCGGTTTGCGGGCGGGTGAGGCCCTCGCCGCTCTCGTGTCGAGCGGCCTGGTGGTCCGTCCCGACGTGGCCACCGAGCAGTTCACAGCTGAGCGAGCCGAGAGCGTCGACGGCCCGGGGGGACCTGGCGAAGGTGCCGGCGACGATCCTGACTCGCCGGGTGACGACGAGCCTGTCCCGGAGCCCGACGGCCCGGCCCTACCCACCCGCTACTGGGGCCGGGTCACGCTGGACTCGCTTCGCTGGACCCGGGCGGCCGCCGACATCGCCGACGCCATCGTCAACCAGCTCGCTCGCACCGACGGCGCCAGCGTCGAGATCACTATCGAGGTGGAAGGCACCGCGCCGGACGGCTTCGACGAGGCCACCCAGCGCACCGTCAGCGAGAACGCCGCCACCCTGAAGTTCAGCTCCGGCGAGTTCGAGGCCTGAGTCGCCCCAGCGGCGTGGCGGCCCCCGAAGGAGAGGGCGACGCCTAGGCTGGGCTGGTTCCCGCCATGACCTCAGGTACCGCATCCACCCGGGCCGCTTCGCGACAGACCGCTGAGCGTCGCTTCAGCCAGTCCATGGTTGTCTCCGGCACCCGTTGCCTCCTGGCCTACGTCGTGTTCCCGTACGTCTTCCCGCTGCTCGGGGTGACCGATGTCGTCGGACCGGCGGTCGGCGTGGCCATCGGCGTCGTTGCGGTGGTGTTCAACGTGGTGAGCATCCGGCGGTTCTGGCGAGTGGATCACCGGCTCAAGTGGGCGATGAGCACGGTCAACGTGGCCGTGATCGGTCTGATGTGCTATCTCGCCGCCGGCGACATCGCCGAACTGGCCGGCTGAGTCGGGAGGGCTCGGACATGGCGGGGCAGCACGAGTCGAGCGATGGCCCCGAGGTGCCACCGGCCCGGAACCCGGTCCAGGGGGAACCTCCCGCCATGGCCCGCAGCAAGCTGGTCCGGGGCGTCTGGATCGCGACGGGTTTGGTGCTCGTGGGCATCGGCGGAGTCGGCATCGTCGTGCCGGGTCTGCCCTCCACGATCTTCTTCATCCTGGCGGCAGCAGCATTCTCCAGGTCGAGTGCCCGCCTCGAGCGCTGGCTCCTGAACCTGCCTGCGGTCGGTCCGCTGGTGCGGGACTACCGGGCAGGGCTGGGCATGCGCCGCCGCGCCAAGATCATGGCCACCTCCATGATCGTGATCGCCGTGGGCCTCAGCACGGGCCTGGCCATCGGGAGTTGGACGTTGCGGGTCATCGTGCTGGCCGCGGGCGCGGTCGGCGTGGCCTACGTGAGCTGGCGGGTTCCGACCCGCGAGACCCTGGATCGGATCGCCGCCGAGGGTGCCGGCTAGCGCCCACGGACAGCCGGACGAGGCTGCAGATCCCGCAACCCGTCATTCCGGCGGAGGCCGGAATCCACCTGGCTGCGGATCGCCGTGCCGGGGCTACCGTGATGCCGTGACCTTCACGCCGATCGTCGGCACGCTCGCCTACCTGTGGGACCGGGACGGCGACCGGGTGCTGATGGTGCAGCGGGACGCACGCCCAGACGACGACCACTACGGGAAGGTCAACGGCCTCGGCGGCAAGCTCGAGGCCGGTGAGCACGTCGTCGAGTGCATGCGCCGCGAGCTGCGAGAGGAGGCCGGCCTGGAGTTCACCTCGCTGCGGCTGCGCGGCACGATCTCCTGGACCGACTTCGGTCCCCGGGATGAGGACTGGCTGGGGTTCGTCTTCCTGGCCGACGCCTGGCGCGGCGAGCCCCCGGCGCAGAACGACGAGGGCGGTCTGATCTGGGTGCCGCGCGCCCGCCTGCTCGCCGCCTGCGACCCCGATCCCGCCGTCCGACAGGCCGCCGGCCTGGCGCTGTGGGACGGAGACCGCCACTTCCTGCCGCTGGTCTTCGACGACGACCCGCGCCCCTTCCACGGCGTCATGCCCTATTCCGGGGACCGGGCTGTCGGCTGGACCTACGAGCGCCTCTGAGCCTCGATCCTCCCGGCACCGCCGGGCACGGAGTCACGGCGCGCCGGATCTCCGGGCGGCCTGATTGCCGAGGTCTGATTCGCCCCGCGGCGTTCGGGACTAGACGACGCTGAAGTCGTGGAACCGGCAAGCGGTGTCGGTGGAGACCATGCCGTCTCGAACGTCGCCGGCCACCAGCGGGTGCGGCCGGGCCGCAGGTGAGCCGTAGCCTCCGCCGCCGGCGTTGAACATCTCGACGACCGAACCGGGCGAAACCAGTGTCGTGGAGTTGGGCGCGGGTTCGTACGGTTCGCCGCCCGGGGGTGTGATGACCATGCGGTTCGGCGCCCCCCGCTCGCCGCCGAAGAGGCCGTAGGGCGCGTCGCTGCCGTCGCCGAAGCACGTGACCACGGTCTCGGCCTCCATGAGATAGGCCACCCTGATGCCGAGCCCACCCCGCCACTCACCCGGCCCGGCGGAGTCCTCCCAGTACTCGTGGCTCAGCAGGGTGATCGGCATTCCGCCCTCGAAGACCTCGTAGTCGTCGAAGGCGAAGCCGCCGCCGCAGGTCAGGATGCCGATGCAGTCCTGACCGTCGACGCCTGAAACGCCACCCGCCCCGCACTTGTTCGACAGCAGCGGCACGGCCAGGAACTCCCTGCCCGTCGCCGGATCGGTGCCGTAGAGGCTCACGTTGAGCCCCCGGCCCCAGCCGGCGCACACCCGGTCGGGCGCGGCCGGGGCGAGGGCCTTCATCACCGTCTCGGCGATCACGTCGTTCATGACGAAGTTGCCCAGCACGCTCGGCGCGGGGAACGCCGCATGCAGGAACGTCCCCTCGGCCAACACCACCTCGATGCAACGCTCGATGCCGCCGTTGTGGGGGATGTCGGGGTCGATGATCATCAGGAATGTGGAGGTGGCGGCCGCGTACGACGTGCCGTGGACGCCGTTGTAGTAGCGGTCCACCTGCGGGTCGGAGTCGCTGAAGTCCAGCACCACCCTGCCGTCGCCGACGGTCGCCACCAGGCGGCACACCAGCCGGTCGGGCCCCACGCCGGCGGGCAGGTCCCAGGTCGCCTCGGCGGTGTAGGTGCCGGGGGTCATGCGTCCGATCTCGGCCCGGGCCCGCTCCTCGCTGAAGTCCAACAGGGCGTCGAGATGCGCCATGGCGACGTCGATGCCGTAGCGAGCACACAATTCCCACAGCGCCCGCTCGCCGACGCCGGTGGCGCCCATGAGCGCACGCAGGTCGCCGCCCACCAGCTCGGGGAAGCGGCTGTTGGCCATGAGCACGTTCCAGACGTCTCGCCGGAGCGTCCCGCCGTCGAAGACCCGCAGCGGCGGGATGCGGATGGTCTCCTGCCAGACGTCGGTCGCCTGTGGGTCGTAGCCGCCGGCCGAGCGGCCGCCGAGGTCGGCGAGGTGCCCCTTGGTGGCCGTCCAGAAGCGCAGCTCGCCGTCGATGAACACCGGACGGAACACGCCGGTGTCCTGGGCCTGGTTGTTGCCCCGGAACGTGTCGTTGTGCACGAAGACGTCGCCGGGGCGGATGGGGCCGCCCACCTGCTCGACGAGGTGTCCCAGCATCTCGGAGAACCCGTACGCCATCAGCGGGAGTCCCTCGTTCTGGGCGAGGATCCGGTGGTCGGCGTCGAGGACCGCCGCGGTGAAGTCACGCACCTGGAGGAGCTGGGAGCGGGACGTGCGCTCGATGACCCGGGTCATGTCCCGGGTGGCGGCCTCGATCTTCTTGCCCAGCACCGCCACCAGGATCGGGTCGATCATCGCGGCTCTCCCGCGGCGTCTGGGGGCGTGCCGCATGGTCCATCTGCAACGCCGACCGTGCCGCGAAGACATGGATTCCGGCCTCCGCCGGAATGACGCTCGGGATACTCCGCCGGAATGCTCATGAGGCGTCCAGGCCGGGGCTCGTCGGTGGTCATGAGCTCAGTCCTTGGCCTCGAGCAGGAAGTGCCCATAGCTGTCGCACGACAGGTCGAAGTGGGTGTCCACAACCACGTTCGTGTCGGGCAACTCCACGATGCAGGGGCCGTCGATGCGCATGCCACCCAGCACGGCGGTGCCGTCGTAGACGGGCACCTCCACGACGCCGCCGTCCCGGAAGTAGGTGCTCCGGTTGCCCTTGAACGCCCCCGAGGCGTCGGCGCCGCCCAGCGGCTCGGTCCGGGGTTCGGTGGTCCAGGCGTGGCCGATGCTGGTGACCCGCAGGTTCACGACCTCCACGGGGTCGGCCTCGGTGGCGTAGGAGTAGATCTCCTCGTGCCGGGCATGGAACTTCTCGTGGATCGACGGCATGGTCGGCTCGTCGAGCGCCGCCCGCTCCACGGGCAT
>JAPPKQ010000204.1 GCA_028819945.1 bacterium
GCTGGGGCCCGCGACACAGGCGGTCATGGCCGCGGCCCGCGCCGGAGAGTGGACCCGCCGGAACGACGGCACGGTCACCGTCGCCGGGCAGACCCTCGCCGAGGGCCAGTACGAGTTGGTGCTGGAGACCCCGGAGGCCCGGCCCAGCGCGGCGCTGCGCACGGCCGACCTGGTCGTGACCCTCGACGTCGCCCTGGACGATGGGCTGCGCGCCGAGGGTGCGGCGCGCCACCTGGTGCGGGTGCTGCAACAGGGCCGGCGCGATTGCGGGCTGCACGTCACCGATCGCATCGAGTTGACCCTCGACCTGCCTGCCGAACTCGCCGCGGCGCTGGGGCCCCACGCACGGTACGTGGCCGACCAGGTCCTCGCCACCGAGGTGCGGCACACCGATCTACGGGACTGCGGCGACGCGGTGACCGCCAGCATCGACGGCCAGGAGATCCGTTTCGCCATCTCCCGCAGCGGGGCGGGCGAGACCTGACCTCGAGACCTGACCTCGAGATCTAACCGGACGCCCCGCCGCTCTCGGCGGCCGCCCGCTCGAGTCGGGCCAGGAAGCTGTCCGTCACCGCTGCCTCGCCGCTGCCCTGGTCGCCCGTATCGCCCGCATCGCTCCCTTGGGCGTCCGCATCGACCTCCGGGACACCCTCGGGCACCGCGCCGTCACCGGAATCCGTGGCCGGCTCACCGGCGGCATCGATCAACGCCAGCGCCTCGGCCAGTCCTCGGCGCCGATCCGCCAGCATCAACTGCAGGTCCGCGATCGCCCGCGCCAACTCGTCACGGCGAGTCTGCAGCTCCGCGACCTCCTCGAGTGTCTGCTGCCGGACCTCCTCGATCGCCAGGCGAGCCTGCTCGGCGGCCAGCGCCGCCATCGGCGCGCTGCGCTCAGCGACGAGTTCCTCGAGAGCCTCTCCCGCCTCGGTCAGAAAAGCGTCCACCTCGGCGGCGTCGTAGCCCCGGAAACGCTCGGTGAAGCGGGCGTCGCGCAGGACCTCGGCGGAGAGTTCCACGCCCTAAACCGTAGCGCCCACCGGCCCAGGGAGCCGGAATCCCGACCTCGTCGCGGCCCGCCGGGACAGCACACGTAGCGCCCACCGGCCCGGGAAGCCGGAATCCCGCCCTGTGGGGAGTCTCAGCAGATGCGCGCTCGCACAGCGAACAACACCACCATGACGATCGTGGGAGCGAAGTCGAGGGCAACGGTGCCCACGCGCAGCGGCCGCAGCAGGCGGCGCAGCGGACGCAGGACAGGGTCGGTGACCATGATGAGCCCCCCGGCAACGGTGGCCGCCACACCGTCGGGCCGGATGGGGAACCAGCTCAGCAGGGCGCGCGCCAGGAAGGCCAGCGCGTAGAGCAGCAGAATCCAGCAGAGAACGACCACAGGATGGCAGCCGGGGGTTCAGGACTTCTCGGGGAGGTTTCGTTCCTCGAGAGCCACCCGCACGTCACTGGGCGTGAGCAGGTAGACACCGGGGGTCACGCGTTCCACCTGACCGTCGAGGGCGTAGCACAGCCCCGCGGCGAAGTCCACCAGCCTGCGACGCAGGTCGCTGCCGGCGTCCTGCAGGTTCACGATCACCGGCTGGCGCTGCTTGAAGTGGTCACCGACCTCCTGCGCCTCGTCGAACACCGCCGGCGAGACCACGATCGGCCGCACGGCCGCCGCCGAGGAGCGCGGGCGTGCGATCGCGGGCTTGACGGCGGGTTCCGCGATCACCGGTTCGGGTGCCGGCTTCACGGCCGCCAGACCCACCGGCTCGGCAAGCGCCGGCGGTTCAACGGCTGCCGGGTAGCGCTCCGGAGACGGGCCGCCGTAAGGATCGCCACCGGCGTGCGCCCGCTGGGGTCCGCCGAGGTGGCCGGCGTACGGTTCACCCTCGTCGGGCCCCAGGCCCAACCAGTTCACGAAGGATTTCAAGGCCGACATGGGCTTTCCTCCAAGGATGTGCGAGTCGTGCGGGTGATTCGCGCTGTGCCGAGCCTCGACCGGCGGCGGATCTGCGACTTGTCCACAACTCCGGGCGTCGGCACGCCGAGGTCGTGGGCATGTGCATCGCAACTCGTTGTTTGCACAAGTGTAGGCCGCGCGCGACCGTGGCACCCTTATTCGGAGGCCGCCGCGGGATCGCCGAGCAGGACCCGCCCGAGCCGCAGCAGGTTGGCGCCCTCGGCCACCGCCAGGGTGAAGTCGCCGCTGGTTCCCATGCTGCGGACGGGCAGTTCCAGTTCGTCGGCCAGGCTGCGCACCTGGCGGAACTGCCGGCGCACCGCCTCGGGCGGGCCGGGCAGCGCCATCGACATCAGACCGGCCGGGTGCAGCCCCAGGTCCCGGGCCTCGACCACCAGCCGCCGGGCCGTCGCCGGATCGCACCCACCCCGCCCGGGTGCCGCGCGCGCCGCTACCTGGACCAGGATCCGCGCCCCCGGGCTGTTGCGAGCGATCTCGCGCAGCAGGCGCGGTCGGTCGACGCTCTGCCAGAGTTCGACGTGGGGAGCCAGGCGCCGGACCTTGTTGGACTGCAGGTTGCCGATGAAGTGCCAGCGGACGGCCGCCAGCCCCGGAGCCTTCTCCAGCAATTCCTGCGCGTAGTTCTCGCCGAGATCGCAGAGCCCTGCGGCGACGGCCGCCGCAGCCGTCAGTCGATCCCGCCCCTTGGTCACCGCCACGATCCCGGTGCGGTCGGGATCACCGCCGGCGTCGGCCACCTGTCCGCGGATCTGCTCCAGCCGCGACCGGACCTCCGCGGCGCGCCGGTTCAGCCCGGACTGATCCATGTGGCCAGGACGTGGCGAGCGCTCTCGCCGCGGGCTCGATGGGAGTACCAGGATTCCGCCTCGCAGGCCGTGCAACGATCCGCCTCGATGACGTCGGAGATACCGGCGCGCCGCAGCGCGGCACGAACCGCGGCCGGGATGTCGAGTGCCGCCGTGCCCCAGGCGGTGCGTGACACGATGTCACGACCGAGCCGTGCGGCGAGGTCCTCGAGGTGTTGCCGCCCGAATTCGTAGCACTCGGGACCGATGCAGGGACCCACGAAGGCCCGAATGTGGCGTCCGCCCAGCCGCCGGACCGCGGCCGCCGACTCCTCGACCACACCGCCGGCCAACCCCCGCCAGCCGGCGTGCACAGCCGCCACCACGCCCTCTGCGGCGACCAGGGCCAGCGGAGCGCAGTCGGCCGTCCGGACGGTCAGCACCGCATCGCTGGTCGCGGTGACCGCGGCGTCCGCCGCCGCCCCGTCGGCCTCGCCGGGTTCGGTCACGGTCACGACCTTCGCCCCGTGCTGCTGGCGCAGCCGTGTCCAGCGCCCGCCCGCCAGGGACGCCCGCTGCGCCGGCGACGCCTCACCGAGATCGCCCTGGAGGCGGTCGCTGAATCTGATCTCGGCGCGGCGGGAGCCGTTCAACTCCAGGGTCAGCGCCAGCACGGGCGGCCCCGGATCACCGCAGGAACGAGGGAATGTCCAACTCCAACTCGTCGGTGGACTCGCCGTCGGCCTCGTCGGTCTCGGCGAACGGATCGGGCAGGCTGCGGTGTGCCGAGGCGGCGCCCTCGTCCTGTCGGGGCGCGGAGTCGTCCCAGCGATCGAAGCCGGCGGCGATCACGGTGACCCGCATCGACTCGCCGAGCGACTCGTCGATGACGGTGCCGAAGATGATGTTGGCGTCCTCGTGGGACACCCCGCCGATGACCTCGGCGGCCTGGGTCACCTCGAGCAGGCCCATGTGGGCGTTGCCGGCGATGGTGAGCAGCAGACCACGGGCACCCTCGATCGAGGACTCCAGGAGCGGGCTGGCGATGGCCTTCCGAGCCGCGCTGGCGGCCCGGTCCTCACCGGAGGAGGTGCCCACGCCCATGAGGGCGGAACCGGCGTCGGACAGAACCGCCCGCACATCGGCGAAGTCCGTATTGATGAGCCCCGGGGTCGTGATGAGATCGGTGATCCCCTGCACGCCCTGGAGCAACACGTCGTCGGCCATCTGGAAGGCGTTCAGCAGGCTCGTGTTCTCCGACACCTCGTTGAGGAGGCGGTCGTTGGGGATCACGATCTGCGTGTCGACCTTCTCCTTGAGCCGCTGGATGCCCTGCTCGGCCTGCAGCGCCCGCTTCCGGCCCTCGAACCGGAACGGCCGCGTCACCACCGCGATCGTCAAGGCGCCGAGGTCGCGTGCGATCTCGGCGATGATGGGCGCCCCGCCCGTGCCGGTCCCGCCGCCTTCGCCGGCGGTGATGAAGACCATGTCCGCACCGTCGAGCGCCTCCCGCAGCTGCTCGGAGGCCGCCTCTGCGGCGTTCTCCCCGACATCGGGATCACTGCCTGCTCCCAGGCCCCGTGTCAGGTCGCGCCCGATGTCGATCTTGATGTCGGCGTCGCTCATGAGCAACGTCTGCGCATCGGTGTTGACCGCCACGAACTCGACACCGCGAAGTCCTGATTCGATCATTCTGTTGACGGCGTTCACGCCGCCGCCTCCGACGCCGACGACCTTGATGACGGCCAGGTACTGGTGTGGGGTGCTCACGGGATCCTCCCGGGATTCCTGCGGCGCGAGCCGCATCTGTTTGTCCGGTGCTGCCTGATGCTTGCCGGCTGTTGGTAGCCGGCTCCTCAGGCCAACGACGCACTGATATAAAGCTGTACTTGAGCCTTATATCAGTCTCTTGTATAAGAGAAAGTCTACTGACAAGGAATCCGTCGCGTCAACACCGGATTGACGGGTAGACGAACATCCAGAGTGTCCAAACAGCGGAGGTTGACTCGCTCGATGAAGGTGTGCACAGCCAGCACTTTGGCGGCCATCTCCCTGGAGTCCCCGAGCAGCACTCGTCCACCGTCATGCAAGTCCAGCACATACCCCTCGGGTCCCACTTGGATCGACCTGACCGCCCCGCGCACGGGTTCATACAGTTCCGCGGCGACGGCTACAGCGCCGCGGTGCGCCGGTTCCAACCAATCCCCCGGCGCCGCCTGTGCAACATTCAGTCCGACGATCGGCACCGGGGAGCCGGAGAGTTGCTGCTCGACGGTGAGCACCCGACCGTTCTCCTCCACGATGGCCCAGCCGCTCGGTGTCGCCAGAGCCGCCAGCGGTGATCGCTCGGTGACCGTGAAGCGTACGACGCCGTCCCAGGACCTCGTCGAGTACACGTCCTTCACCCAGGGCAGGCGCGCGATCCGTGCCCGTGCGGAGGCCAGATCGAGCCCCAGGAGCGGCGCGCCCGTTCGAACCCCGGCGGCCGCGATGATCTCATCGGTCGATGTGCGGACCGCTCCGGTCACCTCCAACCGGTCTACGTCCAGCATCTCGCTCTGCGTGGCCAGGTAACCCGACAGCAGCACCAGGGCCGCCGCCAGTGCCAGCCACAGCATCCGCCGGCGCCGCACCTCCTTGACATGTGTCGCGGCGTCCACGGCGGCGCGGCGCTGTGCGATGCGGGGGTGTGGAAGGCCCGGTGCGTGCACTGTCATGATTGGCTCCCAAGGGGTCTCTCGAATCCCACGAAGTGGGTCTCGGGTTGGAGTCGAACGCCGCTGTGCGCCTCGACGCGCCGCGCCACCTCCGCCATGAGCGACATCACATCGTCGGCCGACCCGCCGGTGTCGGCCTGGATGAAGTTGGCATGCAGCGTGGACACGCAGGCCGAACCGATCCGGAGGCCCTTGCAGCCGGCGGCCTCCACGAGGCGGCCGGCTGAGTCACCCGGCGGGTTCATGAACACCGAGCCCGCATTCGCGCCGCCGGGCTGATGCCGGCGCCGCCAGGCCACCACCTCACGGATGAGCTGCTCCTCCCGATCGCGCCGGCTGGGTCGCAGGCGTATCTCAACCTCAGCTACAACATGAGAGAAGGTCAGCGCTGAGCGGCGGTAGCCGAGCGCCAGGTCCCCGGGACCCGCACGCCACTCCCCTCCGGTGGCAAGGTCGACGATCGCCGCCCTCTCCAACACCTCGCTCATGTCCGAGCCGTGCCCGCCGGCATTCATGCGCACCGCGCCCCCGACGCTGCCCGGAACCCCGACGGCCCAACCGAAGCCTCCGAGGGCGGCCGCGGCGCACTGCCGCGCCACCACGGGCAACGGCGTCGCCCCGCCGGCGGTGACCACCGGCGCATCGATCCGCGTGACGGCGAATGCCGCGCCGAGGCGGAGCGCCACGCCCTCGAACCCTGCATCCGCGACGAGCAGGTTCGACCCCAACCCGACCACGAGAACCTTCCAGCCCTCCTGCGCCGCGGCCTGCGCCAGGCGCCGCAGGTCGTTCAGCGATCCGACCTCCACGAGCACTGCGGCGGCGCCGCCGACGCGGTAGGTGCTCAGTGCCCCGAGCGGTGCGCCGCTCACGACCCGGCTCTCCGGCAACTCCTCGGCCAGGTGCCGTGCCGCGAGGCTCCAGTCGCCGGCGGCTACCGGTGAGTGACCCGCCGTCATGATCCGAGCTCGGCGATCAATTCGGCGGGCAAGGTGGTGAGGTCACCGGCGTTCAGCGTGAGGCAGAGGTCGCCCGGCCGCAGCTCCTGAGCCAGGTAGCGCTGAAGGTCGCGCCGGTGGGGGAACCATGCGACCCGCTTGTGCGGCTCGACGTCCAGCAGCGAGTCCACGAGCAACTTGCCGCTGATTCCGGGGCGGGGCGGCTCGCCGGCTGCGTAGACGTCGGTGAAGGCGACCAGGTCGGCGTCGGCGAACACCTGCCCGAAGTCGTGCCAGAGAGCCGCTGTCCGGGTGTAGCGATGCGGTTGGTAGACGCAGACGATGCGCCGCCAGCCGCCGGCCCGGGCCGTCGCCAGGACCGCGGCCACCTCGCCGGGCAGGTGGGCGTAGTCGTCGATGAAGGTGACCCCGCCGACGCTGCCCCGGAACTCGTACCTGCGGGACACGCCGCCGTAGTGAGCCAGGATCTCGGCGCTGCGAGCCAGCGGGACGCCCAGACCTTCGGCGCAGGCCATCGCCGCGGCGGCGTTGCGCGCATTGTGCAGTCCCGGCACCGGCAGATTCACCCGCGAGCTGTCACCGCCACGATGCCGCAGCGTGAACTCGACGCCTGTCCGCGCCGTGGCCAGTTCGGTCAGTCGAAAATCTGCGTCGCCGGCGGTGCCGTAACTGCGCGCGCCCGGGTGCCTGCCGGCGAAGCCCCGACCCCAGACATCGTCCAGGCACACCAACCGGAATCCGTCGACTCCGGCCAGAAACTGCTCGAAGGCTCCTTGCAGGCTCTCGAGGCTCCCGTACCGTTCCAGGTGATCGGGTTCGACACTGGTGACCACCGCCGCCTCGGGGTCGAGTTGCAGGAAGGTGCCGTCGCTCTCATCGGCCTCCACCACGAGCCAATCGCCCGTGCCCCATACCGCCCCGCTGCCGATCTCGTTGACGTCACCGCCGACGATGAACGAGGGCCGGCAGCCTGCCTCGCCGAGGATCAGCGCCAGCATGGAGGAGGTGGTCGTCTTGCCGTGCGTGCCGCCCACCGCCAGGGTCCGCCGCAACCGGCACACGGCGGCCAGGATGTCGGCGCGGGTGCACACCGGGATTCCGGCGCGGCGCGCCGCGGCGACCTCCACATTGCGGTCGCCCACGGCGCTCGAGCGGGCAACCAGGTCGGGGAGGCGACCCGCCGGCAGCTCGGCGCCGGTGGTTGCGGGCTCGAGGACGTGCTCCGCCCGGTGCCCCACGGCGACGCCCAGGCCGCGGGCCCTGAGCCGTTCGAAGGCCACCGAGGCCTTCAGGTCCGACCCGGTCACCACGTGCCCGGCGTCGGCGAGGACCGTGGCGATGGCGCTCATCCCGGCTCCGCCCACACCCACCACGTGCACGTGGCGGACCTCGTCGAGCGCGACGCTCACGGGCCCGCACCCTCAGCGGTGGCGACCAGCAGATCGGCCACCCGCCGGGCGGCGTCGGGCCGCCCGAAGCCGGCGGCGGCCCGCTGCATGCATTCCAGCCGCACCGGGTCGGCGAGGAGGTCGGATATCGCAGTCGCCAGGCGCGGCCCGCCGAGTTCGGAATCCGGGATGACCAGTGACGCGCCGGCCGCCGCCAGCACCGCAGCGTTGGCGCTCTGGTGATCGCCGGTGGCGCCGGGCAGCGGGACGAGCAGCGAGGCGCGACCCGCTATCGCCAACTCGGCGGTGGCGCTGCCACCGGCACGGCTGAGGACCAGATCGGCGGCTGCCAGCGCCGTCGGCATGTCGTTCTCGTAGGGCACGGTCTCGTAGTGGAGTCCCTCGCCGGAGGCCCCGCCGCTGCCGCCTCCCTCGAGATCCGCCGCAGCACCCCCGGTGACGTGGCGCACCGCCAGATCTGCGCGCTCGGCCAGAAGCTCGCAGGCACCCTCGACGGCCGCGTTGAGACGGGCCGAACCCTGCGAGCCGCCGATCACCAGCACGAGCCGCCGCCCCTCGCCGACACCCAGAGCAGCACGAGCCCGATCGCGGCCGTCGCCCGCTGTGGCCCCGCTCCGGGTGCCCGGATGCAACCCGGCGATGCCGGCCCGTACCGGCAGTCCTGTACGCACCGCCCCGCTGAGCCGGACCTCCTCGTACGCCACCGCGCAGGCCACCGCCCAGCGCGCCGTCAACCGGTTGGCGGCACCAGGTCTGGCGTTGGCCTCGAGCACGACCACGGGGATCCCCCGCAGGCGGGCAGCCACGGCGCACGCCGCGCTGACGTAGCCGCCCTGCGCCAGCACCACGCGGGGCGCGGCGCGGCCGAGCAGACACCAGCACTGCCAGACGCCCCGTGCCAGGGCCCAGGCCGCAACCAGATTGGCCACGGCGAGGCACCGCCGGAAGCCCCGGGCGCTGATCGCCGTCGCCTCGAAACCGGCCGAGCCGACGATCTCGGAGTCCAGCGGGCGCCGGCTCACGACGAAGTGGACCCGGCCGTGCCGGGGATCGTCGCCGGCGCCGAGGGCCTCCGCCACCGCCAGCCCGGGGTAGACGTGCCCGCCGGTGCCGCCGCCTGCGATCACCGCCCAGACGCGCGGGGGGCGGCCGCTCATGCGCTGCGCCCCTGGCGCGCGACGTTCATGAGGATGCCGGCGGCCGCCAGGTTGACGATCAGGCTCGAGCCCCCGTAGGAGACGAAGGGGAGCGTCACGCCCATGGTGGGAAGCAGGCTCTGGGCCACCGCGATGTTGGTGAAGGCCTGCAGCACGAACCAGCCGCTGATCCCCGCCGCCAGGAGCGCCCCGTAGGGGTCGGGGGCGTCGCGGACCACGCGGATCCCCAGAACCCCCAGGGACAGGAACAGCACCACCACCACGAGCGCGCCGATCAGTCCCAGATGCTCGGCGATGGTCACGAAGATGAAGTCGGTGTGGGCGTAGGGCACGTACGCCAGATTGGAGCGCGCCCCTCCCGGTCCGACCCCTGTCAACCCGCCCGAGGCGATCCCCACCTGCGCCTGCACGGCCTGGTAGCCGGCGCCGTACGGATCCGACCACGGATCCAGGAAGGAGGTGACC
>JAPPKQ010000239.1:0-8929 GCA_028819945.1 bacterium
AATTTCCGGTGGGTGCCGACGTGCGCCATCCCGCCTGGGGCGCCGGCGTGGTCGTCGACGCCACCGGCTCCGGCGACGATGCCGAGGTGACCGTCCGCTTCCACGAGGCGGGGGAGAAGCGGCTGCTGGTGGCCTGGGCGCCCCTGGAGCGGATCGCGCCCTAGCCGCCCCCGCCGACCGCGTTCAGGTCGACGATCAACTCGCCGTCGGTGATGCGCACCTCGTAGCCGGTCAGTCCCTCGCCGTGCGCCTCGACGATCGTCCCGTCGCAGGGATCTGTGAACCATGCGGGCGCGGGCTGCCACTGGAGGGTGCATTCCCGCCCCGCCCCGGGCCGGCGGGCGTCGAATGCGTACCAGCCGCGCCCCGCCTCGGCCCCGAGATGCTGCAGCCAGATGTCGCGGTTCCCGCCGGCGGCGTCCGCGTACAGGATCGGGCCGTCGCGGGCGATCACCTGGCTCATCTCCTCCGGGTCGCCCGCCTCGAACGTGTCGTCGCCGAGTCGCACCGTCACATCGCCCGTGCTGGCCAGGCGGCTCATCCCCCACACCAGGGCGACGCCCGCGCTGACGCCCACGAGACCCACCACGATGGCCCGCCTAGGGTTCATCGACCTTCTCGGTGCGACCGGCATGCCGACAAGTATGGGGCCTGCCGGCGCGCTCCGTGGCGCCGGGCGGCTACTCGTAGCCGATGGCCTCCAGCACCTTCAGGCGGCCCGCCCAGATCGCCGGCAGGATGCCGCTGGCGAGGCCGGCCAGCGCCGCGATGACGAGATAGACGACGATCTGACCACCGGGTATCGAGAGCGTGCTCACAACCGAGTCTGGGATGATGTCGGCTGCCAGCACACCGAAGGCCACGCCGAGGACCACGCCCAGGATCCCGCCGAAGGTGGCCACGACGAGGCCCTCCCAGCAGACCATGCGGCGCATCTGGCCCCGCGTCATGCCCACGGCCCGCAGCAACCCCAGCTCGCGGGTGCGCTCCACGACCGACAGCGCCAGGGTCGCCACGATGCCCAGCACGGCGATCACCAACGAGAGCCCCAGGAACACGTTCACCACGATCAGCGCCTGATCGATGTTGTCGGCGGCTGCGTCGCGGAACTCGGCGCGTGAGCGGACGTTCACCTGCGGGTAGTCGGCCGCAGACTCGGAGATGGCTGCCCGCGCCGCCTCCTCGCTCACCCCGCCGGCGTTCAGGACTGACACGAATTGGTCCACGTTTGTGTCGAAGTAGGCGTGCCACGTGTCCGGCGACACGACCCACGGGCCGACGACGGCGTCGTCGGAATAGATGCCCGCCACGCTCCAGGTGGCCCGCTCACCGCCGAGGACCTCGACCTCGAGGCTGTCTCCGACGGAGAGCCCGTATTCCTCCGCCTGAGCCACGTGGGCGAGTATCTCGCCGAAGGACGGATCGTTCACCTCTCCGGCGACAGTGTCCACGTCCACGTGGGCGTCGAGCTCGGGGGTGTTGATCGACATCAGCCCGTGCACGGTGCCGTCGGGGGTGCGGAAGGCGGCGCTCAGCCAGCGGTAGGTCGCCACCGAGCGGACCTCCGGTAGCGCCTCGAGATCCTCGCCGAGGCGGGGGCTGAACCCGCTGAACTGGTCGGTGCAGTCGCCGATGCAAACGAACCAGTCGGCGTTCACCTGCTCGTCGAGCACCCTGGTGAGGCTCGTCTTCAATGAGTCGGCCACGACGCTCACGGTGACCACGAGCGCCAGCCCGATCATCAGGGCGGCCGCGGTGGAGGACGTGCGGCGCGGGCTACGGGCCGCGTTCTGGCGCGCCAGATGTCCGGGCATGCCGTCGAGGCGGGCCAACGGTGCGCCCAGGGCGCGGGCCATCGGCCGTGCAAACAGCGGGCTGGTCATGTTGACGCCCACGAACACCGTCAGCACGCCGATCGACAGGGCCACCAGCAGATGCGTCGTGTCGAGGTCGGCGAACACCGTCGTGAGGAGCAGCGCCAGCCCGACGGCGGCCACCGCCAGCCTCCCGGCCCACCAGACGATCCGCTTGCCCCCCCAGTTGGCGAGGATCGCAGACAGCAGCGCCAGCGGGATGAGCGCCGGCCAATCGGGGGCCGCGAGGCCCAGAACCAGCAGCACCACGCCTGCGATCAGGGCGAGGCCGCCCACGACGGGCCGCCGGGCGACGACCGGGGTGGAGAGCCGGGCGTCCTCCCGCAGAGCCTCGACGGGCGTGATCCGGCGGGCCTTCAGCGCAGGCGACAGCGCGGCCAGCATGGTGATGCCCACACCGACGGCGACGGCCACACCCACGGTGCGCCCCGTCACTAGCAGCGGGTCGATGGGCAACTCGCCGCCGAGGGCTCCGAAGATGGCCTTGAGCGCTGCCGATATGCCGATGCCGCCGGCCAGGCCGAGCGCCGTTGCGATGACGCCGACGGTGGCCGCCTCGCCGAGCACCGACCGCCGGATCTGGACTCCTGTGGCGCCGACGACGCGCAGCAGGCCCAACTCTCGGATGCGCTGGCCGATGACGATGGAGAACACGTTGTTCACCAGGAACGCCGACACCACGAGTGTGATGACGGCGAACGCCAGCAGGATGTTCTGGAAGATCGTGATGAACGCGCCGAATTCGGCACTCTGCTCCTCGGCCACCTCCTCGACGGTCAGCACCTCGACTCCCGGCGGCAACACACCCTTGAGCTCGGCGGCGACGGCGGCGATGTCGGCCTCCCGGTCGACGTCCACGAGGATCTCGTCCCAGCCACCGCCGCCGTTCAGCAGCTCGGTGGCGGTGGCCAGGTCGAAGACGGAGAATTGCACGCCCTGCGATTGGTCCTCGTCCGGGTCGGCCCAGTTGACCGTGCCCACCAGCTCGAAGGCGCGCGTGCCCTCGGGCAGGCTGACGCGGTACGTCTCGCCGATGACGAGGTCGGCGAACGCGGCGGTTCCGGAGTTGGTGGCGAACTCGTCGGGCCCGGCCGGCGGCCGGCCCTCGGCCAGGAACAGTTCGGTCAGGTTCTCCTCGTCGGACCAACTCACCCCGAGCTGGGGCGGACCGACGGATTGCAGCGGCTCGCCGTCCGGATCGATGATGACCACGTTCCAGGCGGCGGCCCCGCCGGTGACCGCCGCGACCCCGTCGATCCCGGCGATCCCCTCGGCCAGTGCGGGGTCCACCTCGGGCGCGTTCAGCCGATCGCCGAACTCGAGCTCGCTGCGTACGCGGAGGTCGATCGATCCGGCGATGTCGTCGGCGATGTCGTCGAAGGTGGCGCGCAGGCTGTCGGTGACGATGAAGACGCCCACCACGAAGGAGACGCCCAGCACCACGCTCAACGCCGTCCCCAGGAAGAGGAACTTCCTGTTGGCGATGTTCTTGAGGGTGAGCCGCAGCAGGAACATGGTGGCGGCTCAGCCTCCCGAGCGTTGTGCGAAGACGGTTCGGCAAGCCCGGCCGGTGGTCTCAGGCACCGATGGCCCTCACCTTGTCGAGCACGCCGTCGACGGTCGGCTCTCGCATCTCGTCGACGACCCGGCCGTCGTTGAGGAACACGATCCGGTCGCTGTAGCTGGCGGCGCCGGCGTCGTGGGTCACCATCACGATCGTCTGGGCGAGTTGGTCGGATGCCCGCCGCAGGAACTCCAGGACCTCGGCGCCGGTGCGGGAGTCCAGGTTCCCGGTCGGCTCGTCGGCGAAGATGATGCGCGGGCGGCTCACGAGCGCCCGCGCCACGGCCACCCGCTGCTGCTGCCCGCCCGAGAGTTCGTTGGGCCGGTGCGTGAGACGGTCGGCCAGGCCCACCGCATCCACGACCTCGGCGAGCCACTCGCCGTCAGGTTCCTCTCCGGCCAAGGCGATGGGAAGCGTCATGTTCTCCACCGCGGTGAGGGTCGGGAGCAGGTTGTAGGCCTGGAAGATGAAACCGACCTGCCGGCGCCGCAGGAGCGTCAGTTCCCGCTCGTTGAGGGTGCCGAGTTCGGTGTCGCCGATGAAGGTCTGTCCTTCAGTGAGTTCGTCGAGGCCCGCCATGCAGTGCATGAGCGTCGACTTGCCCGACCCCGACGGACCCATGATGGTCGTCAGCTTCCCGGTGTCGAAGGTCACGTCGACGCCGTCGAGGGCGCGCACCTCGGTCTCGCCGCGGCCGTAGGTCTTCACTGCCCCGACGGCACGCGCCGCCGCGCCGGCCACCGGCTCCCGCCCGTTCCCTGCCACCGTTGGCCCTCCATGCTCGACTGTCCTGGACCCGGCGATCCTACCGGCGGGGTGTTCGCGCCCCTTCCGACCATCGCAGGAATTACCTACGCCTTACTTACGTCCGCCCGCCGGCCCGTGGATGCAGTCACGCGTCGCGCCGGCGGACCGGGGGGCTCAGATGCGCGCGGGTCTCGCCTGCGCGGGTCTCATCGGCGCGCGCCGGAGGTCGTCGGTGCGGGGGGACGCGCTGCGCCCCCGGGTCCGACCCGGGGGCGCAGCGGTTGGAGCGAGACGCGGCGGGTCAGCCCGTCGGCTGGGCGACCACCCGCAGGTAGGGCTTCTGCTCGTCCCAGCCGCCGGGGAAGCGCTCGGCGGCTTCGGAGTTGCTGAGCGCCGGCACGATGATCACGTCCTCACCGTGCTGCCAGTTCACCGGCGTGGCCACCTTGTGGTGGGCGGTGAGCTGCAGCGAGTCGATGACCCGGAGCACCTCGTCGAAGTTGCGTCCCGTGCTGGCCGGGTAGGTGATCATCAGCTTGACCAGGTTGTCGGGGCCGATGACGAAGACCGAGCGGACCGTCATGGTGTCGCTGGCGTTGGGGTGGATCATCCCGTAGAGGTTCGCCACCGAGGCGTCGGGGTCGCCGATCATCGGGAAGTTGGGCGAGATGCCCTGGGTGTCCAGAATGTCCTGCGACCACACCCGGTGATCCTCCACCGAGTCGCACGAGAGACCGATGACCTTCACGTTGCGCGCTGCGAACTCACTCTGCAGCTTGGCCGTGTAGCCCAACTCGGTGGTGCACACCGGCGTGAAGTCCTTCGGATGCGAGAACAGCACCGCCCAGCTGCCGTCCTTCCACTCGTGGAAGTCGATGGTGCCCTCGGTGGTGTCTGCCGTAAAGTCGGGGGCGACGTCCCCCAGTTGCACAGTCATGCCGCTGTGTCCTCCCTTGATCGGTGGTCGTGTGACCGGTAATTCCAGACCGATTTCGTCGGCAATCAGGCTAGCGCGGGCCGGCGGGAACACAACCGGGCGGCGAAGCTGCTCAGCGCGCGGCCGCCTGGTGCTGCCGGTGGCCGTTGCTCTGGCGGTGATCTCGGTTGCGGCCACCGGATGTCCCGACGATGGCGGCACAGGGTTGGCGGACGCCGTCACGCCCAGCGCGCCCCCCACGACCACGCAACCCCCGAACCAACCACCGGTCATCACCGTCGACAGCTTCGTGTGGCAGGTGGGCGACCGGCTGGCTGCCCGCTTGGTGGTGGGTGATCCGGACGGGACGGTGACGGGGATCGAATGGAACCGGCCCCCGCCGGGTTTCACCTCGCCCGGCGGCGCTGACCCGTCGTTCTCGTGGACCCCTCCGGTGGCGGGGACCTGGCTGGCCCGGGTGACCGCGACCGACGACGCGGGGGCGAGTTCCGAGGCCGAGGTCAGATTCGTGAGCCGGTACGCCCACCGCCCGTACATCCTGATGGGGTTGGGCGACTCGGTGGCGGCCGGGTTCGGTCTCGACCTGACCGACGCCCTGCTGGGTGATCCTTGCTGGCGGGCGCCGGGCGCTGGGTATCCGGGGCGCGTCATGGAACACCTCGTCGCCGCCGGCGACGTCCCTCGCGACGAGGCGCGCGTCGTCCTGGCCGCCTGCGCCGGAACCTCCACCAGCGACGTCTGGGAGGTGCCGACCTGGCTGCCGCACGGGGTGCGCCAGGGTGTCGGCGAGCCCCGCTGGAGCCAGCTGGATTGGGCGGTCCGCCTCAACCCGGGCTACGTCACCCTCACGGTCGGGGCGAACGACGTGGGTGTGGTGGATCTGTCGATTCTCGCCGGCGGTGAGTTGGACCGGGCCGAACTGGATCGCCGGCTGGAGGCGGTGGCGGGCGGTGCGGGATTCCTGCTGGACGAGCTTGTGGACCGGACCGACGCCCGTGTCGCGCTCACCAACTACTACAACCCCACGGCGGCGAACCCGGCTGGGCTGCCGGGCTGCCGCGGCGCCTGCTTCGTGGAGTTGGGTGAAATCGTGCACGATTCGTTGAACCGGATTCTGGCGCAGGCGGCGGCGCGCCACGGTTCGCGAGTGCGGCTGGTGGATGTGGCCGCGCTCTTCGAAGGCCACGAAGCGGGCGACGCCCTCGGGCCCGACTGGCTCCGCGGTCCGATCGAGACATTCCTGGGCGTGCAGGTGCGGGCCTACTGCTCGGTGGACGATCCCTCCGGATCGTGGGTCAGTTCATTCGACTGCATCCATCCCACCGGCGACGGCATGGCCGCGATTGCCGAGGCGGTGGCGGCCGCGCTGACCGCTCCGCAGTCTTGAGGAGCCGGAACGCGTTTCAGCTGTCGTCGGCGTGGTCCCCCTCGAGGTGGCCGACCGGGGCGACCTGAACCGCGGCGGGCCGGAACGCGTTTCAGCTGTCGTCGGCGTGGTCTCCCGTCGCCGTGTGCTCCCGCCAGAGATCCCTGTAGTCGCAGTAGACGAGGTGGTGGCGCCGCGCCCGCTCATAGTCGCCCTGCCTGAGTGCGACCAGCGTGGAGCGGGCCGCGGCTCGCAGGGCGCTCAGTTCGGCGCGCCGCCGCGGGTTGGGATGAGCGGCCACGGCGATGTCGAGATGCTCCGCGGCCGCTTCGTCGGACCGGTCCAGGGCGGCCTGCGCGTCGCTGAAGTCATCCGCACTGGCGCGGTCGAGGAGAGCCTCGTGCGCGGCTGTCCAGTCATCGAGTACCGCTCCGTGCAGCTGTTGCCAGGCTGCCTCTGCGGCCGGATCGGTGGGGGCAGGCGGGAGGGCCGCATTGACGATGCGGCTGGAGTGCTCTTCCACCGCCCTGTGGTGGCCGCGCCGGCGACGAGCGACGAGGGCCGGCACCGCGCACGCGGCAACGACCAGTGCCGGCAGGAGGTAGCGGACGTAGACGGTGCTCATTCCGCCCGATCAGGGTGCCGAGCAGGCCAAAGGCCCGGAGTCGAGAGCGGTGCCCGATCCGGCTAGGCCGGCGCCGGGATCTTGACCTGGAGCGGGGACGCTTTCACGGTGTGCGCCGAATGCCCGCACGCCCAGCAACTGTCGCCGGACCGGCCGCGCCACGTGACGTCGCAGACGCCACAGGCCATGACGGTGACGACGGCTTCCCCGTCCACGGTGCTCGTTTCGGCCTCGGCGCCGTCCGCTGTGCCCACCGGCGCGGGATTGTACGCAGGCCCTCCCTCGGGGTGGTGGATGTCCGGCCGGCGGGCCGTGACGGTGGCCGGAGCCGGGCTACTCGGGCGGTGGGATGAACAGTTGGTCCCCGGCGTTGATCCGGTCGGGATCCTCGATGTTGTTCAACTCCACAACGGCGTCGAGGGTGACGCCGAATTGCCTGGCGATACTGAAGAGAGTGTCGCCGGGCTGAATCGTGTAGACGAGTTGGGCACCGAGTTCCCGCTGCGGCTGGGTGGTGGCGGGGGTCGTCGGCGGCGGGTCGGGCGGTGCGGTGGGCGGCTGCTGGACGACGCCGGTCGCCGGGGTCACCGGCGGCGGAGGGGGAGCGAGTGTGACGACGGTGTTGCTGCCGGCGCCGCCGGTGTCCGTGGTGGGACCTTCGGTGTCGTCGCCGGCGTCGAAGCAGGCGGCGAGAGTCAGAACCGAACCGGCGAGCAGTGCGGCCAGAACGGTACGGCCGAGAGTCGCGGCACTTGGCACAGGCACAAAACTAGTCGGTAGGACTCACCGGGGAAATCGGCAAGGTCGGTCCCGCCGGAGCGACAGCGCCCTCAATGCGACGCCGTCCCCGTCTATCAGCCGGCCGGCGGGATCGTCAGGGTGTCGCCCTCGTAGATCACGTCGGGATTGCTGATGTTGTTGGCCTCGATGACGTCGTCGAGGCTGACGCCGAACCGTTGAGCGACGCTGAACAGGGTGTCGCCCGCCTGCACGGTGTAGAGGAGGATGCCGTCCTCATCGACCAGGGGCTCCTCGGGAGGCTCCGGCGGCGGTTGCGGAGGCTCGGGCGGTGGCGGCGGAGGCTCGAACACCACGGTGTCGGTCGTGGGCGGCGGTGCCTGGGTGGTCGGCGGCACGGTCTCCGGCGGTGGTGCCTGGGTGGTCGGCGCCACGGCCGCCGGCGGCGCCTGGGTGGTCGTCGAGTCCTCTGCGTTCTCGTCCTCGCCGAAACACGAGGTGAGCACCAGCGCCGGAACAACGGTGAGTGCGATCAGAGTGATTCGCCTGCGAGCACGCGCATGAGACATGGCGTGAAGCCTACACCCGCCACCGGCACAACTCAGGGATGCAACGAGGGTTGTACAAATCCCCCGGTCGGGCGTGTCGTGACAGTACGTTTGTTGTATGGACGGAATCCGCCCGGGAGGTGGAGCGGCCGCGATCGCGACCGGGAATGCCGTGACGCCACCCCACAACGGCGCCCCGGAAGCGGTCGGCTGTGCCCACATGCTGTGCCCCGAGTCCGCGACCGCGCTGCTGCTCTTCGACGCCCGCGTGACCGCGGCCTGGCTCATGGACTTCGAGGGAAGGGCTTGGCGCGGCCTGCCCATGTGCTCGGCGCACGCTGACCGGTTCCGGCCGCCCGTCGGCTGGGTGCTGTCGGACCAGCGAAGCCCGAGCCGCCCGCAGCGGTCCGCGGGCGCGGGGGGGGGGGGGGGGGGGGCGGGGGCGCCCCCGGCCGGCGCCCCGCCCGCGCCCCGGGGGGGGGGCGGCCCCCCCCCCCCCCCGCCCCCCCCCCCCCCCCCGGCGGCCCCCC
>JAPPKQ010000239.1:8939-9462 GCA_028819945.1 bacterium
CGCCGGGCTGCTAAGCCGGCGACGACTCGGGGGCGGGCGACGACGCGCCGGCGCGCGAGCCCGCTCCGACGCCGCTGCTCACCCGGGCGTTCCGCACGACTGCCCACTCCGCGATCTGACGCCGCCGCCTCGGTGCGGCACACTTCTGACTCGGTGAACACCTCTTCGCGCGCCCGCGCCGTCCCGGTGCGCGTCACGTTGCTCGGGATCTCCGCACTGGCGGCCCTGGTGCTGCCGGTCCTGCTCGCCGGCACTCCCGAGCGCGCCGGCGAGGTGTCCGCCGGCTCGACGCACGACCCGCCGCCGGCACTTGATCCGCCGCCGCCGGCGACGCCCCCGCAGCCGCCGACCACGTCGACGGCGGTTCCCCCGCCGCCGTCTTCCGAGGCATCGCCGGAAACCGATACTGAGGAGCCGGAGACATGGGTGGACGGCGCGTCGTTCGGTCAGCCCCCTGCCGGCGCGACGCAGGGGGTGCTCACGTTCCGCGGATCGCCGGCTCGCAGCTGGTACGGGACCGGCC
>JAPPKQ010000092.1 GCA_028819945.1 bacterium
CCGTGTCTCAGTCCCAGTGTGGCTGATCGTCCTCTCAGACCAGCTACCCGTCGAAGCCTTGGTGAGCCGTTACCTCACCAACTAGCTGATAGGCCGCGAGGCCCTCCCGAAGCACCGGAGCATTTCCTCGTCGCGGCATGCGCCGCATCGGGGGTATCGGGTATTAGCCGCAGTTTCCCACGGTTATCCCCGTCTTCGGGGCAGGTTCCTCACGTGTTACTCACCCGTTCGCCACTAGATACCCGAAGGCATCTCGTTCGACTTGCATGTGTTAGGCCCGCCGCCAGCGTTCGTCCTGAGCCAGGATCAAACTCTCCGTCGACATCTCAGGCTCGCCGCGGCGAACCGCCTCGAACCGTCGATTCTGTGCCTCGCCCGCAAGTTCCTTGCGCGGGCTCGGCTTGGAGAGCCGGACGAGGGTGCCTACCCACGTCCGACAATCCGGAATTGCTGGGTAGGCCGCGCCGGACAAGGACATCCGACGAGGCCACCCGCACTGGCATTCGTCTTCTCTTCCGTTTTCAAGGAGCACACCGGTCGCCGCTACCCCGGAGGGTCGCGAGCGACTCTCAGAAAGTGGCGTCCTCCCCCCGCCTCGCTTTTTCGCCGGCCCGGTCTGCGGCCAATCGGCGCTTTCCGAGTGCGGGGGTGGGCGATCATGTTAACCGTCAGGAGCGACGACCGCAACCACCGCCGAGGTCCCGGCGCCGACGATCCGCCCGAGCCGGGAGCCGCGGTGCCGCAGCCTGGATTCCGGCCTCCGCCGGAATGACGATCGAGCGGCTTAGGGGCCGACCAGGATCAGGCGGCGCTCGCGGCGGCCGCGCTGCAACAGCAGGTAGCGACCGTCGATCAGCCAGCCCGGATCCACGTGGCTCTGCGCCACTCGGGTGCGGTTCACCGAGACGGCCGACTGGGCCAGCTGCCGGCGGGCGTCGCCGCGCGACGAGCACAGGCCCGACGCCACCAGCAGTCCCACCAGGGCCTCCGGCCCGGCCAGATCGTCACCCGCGGCACGGGTCTCCACGACGATCCCCTCCAGGGCGTCGAGCATCTCGCCGCTGAGATCCGCGGTGCCGTACAGCGCCTCGGCGGCGAGGTTGGCCCGGGACACCGCCTCGGCGCCGTGCACGAAGCCGGTCACCTCGTCGGCCAGACGCTGCTGGGCGAGGCGACGCTCGGGGGCCCGGGCCGCCTCGGCGGTGATCTCGCGCACCTCGGCCATCGGCAGCAGCGTGAGTTGTGCCAGCAGGCGCCCCACATCCGCGTCGTCGGTGCGCAGCAGGTACTGGTGCAGATCGAAGGGCAGCGTGCGCTCGCTGTCCAGCCAGATCGTCCCCTCGGCGGTCTTGCCGAACTTCTGGCCGTCGGCGCGGGTCAGCAGCGGCCAGGTGAGGCCGTGGGCCACCGATCCGGAGCGGCGCCGGATCAGGTCGATGCCCGCCACGATGTTGCCCCACTGGTCCGAACCCCCCACCTGCAGGCGGCAGCCGTGATGGGTGTGCAACCACCAGAAGTCGAAGGCCTGCAGCAGCATGTAGCTGAACTCGGTGTAGGAGATGCCCTGGGTGCTGTCGAGCCGGCTGCGCACCGACTCGCGGGCCAGCATCTGGCTGACCGTCACGTGCTTGCCGACGTCGCGCAGGAACTCGATGACGCCCACCGGCGCCGTCCAGTCGTGGTTGTTGACGACGTCGGCCTCCGCCACACCGGCGAAGCGGGCGTACTGGCGCCGGATGCTCGTCACGTTCGACTCCAACGTCTCGGCGTCCAGCAGGTTGCGCTCGTCGGAGCGGCCGCTGGGATCGCCGACCATGCCCGTGGCGCCGCCCACCAGCGCCAGGGGCCGGTGCCCGGCCTCAGCGAACCGGCGCAGCACCAGGACGCCGATGAGATTGCCGAGGTGCAGGCTGCTGGCCGACGGGTCGATGCCCAGGTACAGCACCGCCGGGAGCGCCGACAACAGCGCCTGCAGCGCCTGCCGGTCGGTGGTGTCGTGGACCAGACCCCGTTCGTCGAGGTCGTCCAGCACCTCCGCACCACTGCCCGTCGCCTGCGTGCTCATACCACTCGCCGTTCCGTCGTGTGTCGCTGCCGTCTCCGGTGCCCGCCGTTGCGCACCGGGCACGTCCTCCCGAGTCTGCCGCACCGTCGGCGCCGAGCGGCGTTGCCGTGGCGCGCCGGGCGCGCTCTCGTAGGCTCTGAACGTCGCCGTGACTGCCATTCTCGCATGCCGCCGCGCCGTCCTGGGGCTGGTTCCGGTGGCCCTCACCGTGGCCGTGGTCGCCGGGTCGTGCACCTACCAGACCCGCGACCTGCGGGTGTCGCTTCCCACCACGGCGCAGTCCTCGTTCATCTACGACGCCGACGGTCGGCTCATCACCACCTTCCGGGGCGAGCAGCACCGGCGGAACCTGGAGACCATCGACGAGGTGCCGCGGATCCTGCAGGACGCCGTGGTGGCCATCGAGGACGAGCGGTTCTGGCAGCACCAGGGGGTGGACGTGCGAGCCCTGCTGCGGGCGGCTCGCTCGAACATCTCCGTCGACGGTGTGCTCCAGGGTGGCTCCACGATCACCCAGCAGTACGTGGGGCGAGCGTTCCTGGACCGCACCGAGATCACCGCCAGCCGCAAGATCGAGGAGATCGCCCTGGCGCTGCAGTTGGAGCGCGCCTACTCGAAGGAATTCATCCTCCTGCAGTACCTCAACACGGTGAACTTCGGCGAGGGCGCCTACGGCGTGCTGACCGCCGCCCGGGAGTACTTCGACCAGGATCTCGACGAGCTGACGCTGGCCGAGGCCGCGCTGCTGGCCGGGCTCATCCAGGCGCCGTCGGCCCGCAACCCCTACGAGAACAGGGAGTCGGCCATCCAACGCCGCGAGGCGGTGCTGGAGCGGATGCTCGCCAACGACTGGATCAGCGAGCGGGAGTTCCAGCAGGCGCGCACCGAGCCGCTGCGGCTGGCGCCCCGGGTCGCGACCCTCGAGGAGGAGTACGAGTACGGCTACTTCGTGGAGGAGGTGAGGCAGTGGATCCTCACCGATCCCCGCTTCGGCGCCACGCCCGACGATCGGGTGCGGCTGCTGTTCGAGGGGGGCCTGCACATCCACACCACGCTGCGGCCCGACGTGCAGCACGCCGCCGAGAGCGCGTTGACGACGATCCTGCCGTGGGAGGGCGGACCGTCGGCGGCGATCGTGGTCATCCGCAACGACACCGGGCACGTGGAGGCCATGGTCGGCGGGCGGGACTTCTTCGGCGAGGCGGCGTCGGCGCGTTTCAACCTGGCCACCCAGGGCGGGCGCCAGGCAGGCTCGGGGTTCAAGCCGTTCGTGCTGGCCGCCGCCCTGGAGCAGGGGATCCAGATGAGCGCCCTGTACCCAGCCCCCAGCGAGATCGAACTGCCGATCCCCGGCCTGGAGGAGACCTGGGAGGTGTCCAACTTCTCGGCGACCGGTGCCGGTGGTCTGATGACGCTGCGCGAGGCGCTGGTGCGGTCGATCAACACGGTGTACGCCCAGCTCATGGAGGACGTGACGCCCGAGGCCGGCGTCGCCATGGCGCAGCGCTTGGGGGTGGCCTCGCCGCTGCAGCCCGTGCTGGCCGCCGTGCTGGGCAGCGAGGACGTGACGGTGCTGGACATGGCCGCGGCGTACTCCACGTTCGCCCGGCGTGGCATCTACATTCCCCCCACGATGGTGACCCGCGTGACCCACCTGGACGGCACCCTGCTGTACGAGCACGAGCCCAACTCCACGCGGGTCCTGAACAGCCGGATCGCCGATGAGATGACCGATGTGATGACCGAGGTCGTGGCGGCCGGGACCGGGCGCCGGGCGGCCGTCGAGGGCCGGCAGGTGGCCGGCAAGACGGGCACCGCGGAGAACTTCGTGGACGCGGGGTTCACGGGCTACACGCCGCAGTACACGACCGCGGTGTGGGTCGGCTTCCCGGACGCCCAGATCCCCATGGAGCCGCCCACGACCGAGCGCGACGTGACCGGGGGCTCGTACCCTGCGGAGATCTTCGCTCTGGTGATGGCCGCCGTCCACGAGGGCCTGCGGGCGGAGTCCTTCCCCGCCAGCGTGCCGACCACGACCACCACGCAGTACCCGCAGGTGGTGGAGGTGCCGTCGGTGATCGACCTGCCGCTGGAGGAGGCCACCGACGCCATCGAGGAGGCCTACCTCGACGTGCGGGTGTCCGAGGTCGTGCGGGACGACGTGGAGCCCGGCACCGTGGTGAACCAGATTCCCCGCGCCACCGAGTTGGCCAGCGGCGGCAGCGCGGTGATCATCGAGGTGGCCGTCGAGCCGCCGGAGCCCGACCCGGCGGACCTCGAGGCGATCGAGTTGCCGGAGGAGCCCGGCGGCGGCCCCGACGCGCAGGACGGGGAGGGATTGGAGTTGGAGGGACTCGATGCGGAGGGTGGCGGCGGCCAACCCGGCGGCGCCGGCCAGTCCGACGGCAGCGGAAGTGGCGAGGCGGGAGGCGGGCAGTGATCAGCAAGCAGAAGCAGGACGTCCAGCACTGGCTCGACTCGATGCGCGGCGCGGACGATCCCGAGGCCGAGGGGCGGGGCCGCAACCCGCGCTGGCTGCCCAAGAGCCGCGCCGGCGCCTCGATTGCGGTGGTGGCGCTCGCGGTGATGGCAGGGTTCTGGATCTGGGCGTTCTCACCGCTGGCGCCGAGCGGGCACCCCGACACCCTCTACAACGTGGTCTTCACCCACAACGCCGAGGACATCTGCGCGACCACGGTCGCCGCGGTGGGCGAGCTGCCGGGCGCGGCCGAGGCGACCGGGCCGGAGGACCGCGCCGGCCAGATCGAAACATCCACGCTGCTGTTCGAGGACATGGTCGCCGAACTGCGGGTCGAGGCCGACGATGTCGTGGGGTCCGACGCCGACCTCGTGGACGCCTGGCTGGCTGACTGGGACACCTACCTGGGCGACCGCCGCGCCTACGCCGCCACGCTGGCGGGCGGGAGCGACCCGCCGTTCACGGTGAGCTCCCGCGACGGCGAGGCAATCACCGGCTACATCGACATCTTCGCCGAGGTGAACGCCATGCCGAGCTGCGCCACCCCCGGCGACGTCTGAGAAGCCAAGTCGCCCCACTCACAGATTCCGGTCCCACTTCGTCATTCCGGCGAAGAGCCTGTCCCGGACTCGATCCGGGGCCGGAATCCAAGGGGCAGCGAAACGGCTACGTCTCGACCTGGCCGGAGAGGTAGAGGCGGTCGAGGTCCATGCCGAGTTCCTCGTCGCGGGAGAATCGGGCGGCGAGGGTGCGTTTGATGCCCGCGCTGAGGGCGTCGATCTCGAGAAGCTGCCGGGCGCCGTCGAGGTCGTTGCGATCCACGTTCAGGATGCGTCCGGCCTCGGCGACGCTCCAGTCGTGCGAGGTGTCCCGCTCCACGAGGCGCATCTCGTCGCCGGCGGCCACGTCGCCCTCCTGCAGCACGCGCATGAGGTAGCCGGTGAACCCGGTGTCCTGCACCACGATGGAGATGTCCTTGCGGCCGTAACGGGCGGCGATCTTGTAACAGGGCGACCGCGGCTCGCTGACCTGCACGGTGCAGGATCCGAGCTCGAAGGTGTCGCCGATGTGCACGTCGGCCTCGGTCAACCCGTCCACGGTGAGGTTCTCGGCGAACGCGCCGGCGTCGGGGATGTCGACGCCGAGGTCGCGCCAGAACGGGTAGTGGTCGCGGGAGTAGACGAGCACCGCCGCGTCCTCGCCGCCGTGGCCCTCGTAGACGTGCTCGTCGCCCTCGACACCCAGGCTGTGGACGCGCACCCGCCCCGCGACGGGCCGCTTCACGAAGGCGCTGGCGATGGTGCGGCCGCTGGAGTCCAACTCCCCGACCTGCCCGACGCAGACCGCCGCCACCGTGCCACGGAGTTCGCTGTGCATGGGTTCAACCTATCCCCGAGATGTCAGCCGGAGGACGGCTTCGGGCGGCGCGTGCCGCTCAGCGGGGCGGGCGGGAGATGTTGGGGTCGCTCGGCACGTACCAGCGCCAGGGGCGCTCGCCGGCCGCGCTGATGCCGATGCGGCCGCTGGTAGCAAGGTCGGGTGGGCTGGAATCGCGCTGGTGGAGGGTCACCGGCGAGGCGGGGGCGAGGAGGTCGGCGCCGTTGTGGCCGCCGGCGATGCCGAGCGCCGCGGTGAGCTTGGCGGGACCGCTGCAGAGGTCGCGCTCGCGGCGCGCCCTGGGGCGGTCGGCCCACATGTCCTCGACGCCGCGCAGCGGCGCCAGGGCGCGAATGAGCACCGCACCGCAGTGCCCGTCCGGCTCGCAGACGACGTTGGCGCACCAGTGCATTCCGTAGGTGAAGTACACGTAGAGACGCCCCGGAGGGCCGAACATGACCTCGTTCCGCGGTGTGCGGCCCCGGTGGCCGTGGCTGGCCGGGTCGTCTGCGCCGCCGTAGGCCTCCACCTCGACGATGCACCCCGCCCGGTCACCGCAGGCCAGCACCATTCCCAGCAGGTCGGGGGCGACGTCGGTGACGGGCCGCTCGAAGAACGCGCGCCCGGGGATGTTGCTCACCTCGGGGTCAGCGCCGACCACGTCGTTGAGGCCTGGATTCCGGCCCCGGATCGAGTCCGGGGCAGGCTCTGCGCCGGAATGACGAAGATACGGACCGGAATGACGAAGATACGGACCGGAATGACGAAGACACGGGCCGGAATGACGAAGATACGGACCGCAATGACGTCAGTCTCGGGGGGCCCGTCACGCCGGAGGCGCGTCCAGGGCGGCGAGGCGGGCGGTGTCGGCGGCGAGGCGGGCGATGAAGCGCTCGCGCTGGACGGCGACCGCAGCGGGGCCGCCGCCGCCGGGGCTGGTGCGGCGCGCCAGCGTTCCGCCGGGTTGGAGGATCTCGAGGGCTTCGGGGCCGACCTCGGCGGCCGCCAGGTCGGCGAACGCGCCCTCCCCCGCCAGGGCGGCCCGCACGACGCCGGCGATGCGCTCGTGCGCCGCACGGAACGGCACGCCCCGGCTGACCAGCACCTCGGCCAGGTCGGTGGCGGCCAGGAACGGGTCGTCGGCGGCGGCGGCCATGCGCGCCTCGTCGAAGGTGGCGGTGCGCAGCAGCCCCGCCAGCGCCGCCAAGGCGCCCCGCACCTGCGTCAGGGAGTCGAACAGGGGCTCCTTGTCCTCCTGGAGGTCGCGGTTGTAGGCCAGCGGCAGCCCCTTGAGGGTGGCCAGCAGGCCGGTGAGGTTGCCGATGAGCCGTCCGGCGCGGGCCCGTGCCAGCTCGGCCACATCGGGGTTCTTCTTCTGGGGCATCATCGAGCTGCCGGTGGCCCAGGCGTCGTCGAGGCGCAGGAACGCCACCTCCTCGCTGGCCCACCACACGATCTCCTCGCCGAGACGCGACAGGTGCACGCCCAGCAGTGCCAGCGCGAAGAGGCTCTCGGCCACGAAGTCGCGGTCGCCGACGGCGTCGAGAGAGTTCTCGAAGCGGGCGGCGAAGCCCAAGTCGGCGGCGGTGGCGTCGGGATCGATGGGCAGCGACGTGCCCGCGGAGGCGCCGGCACCCAGCGGCGACACGTCGGCGCGCCGGCGGGCGTCCAGCAGCCGGTCCACGTCGCGGGCAAGCGCCCAGACGTGAGCCATCAGGTGGTGCGCCAGCAGGACCGGCTGGGCGCGCTGCAGGTGGGTGTAGGCGGGCAGGCGCGCCTCGCCGGCGGCCTCGGCGCGTTCGGCCAGGACCGTTTGCAGGGAGAGCACGCCGCTGGCCACCGTCGCCAGCTCACGCTTGACGAACAGGCGCAGGTCGCAGGCCACCTGGTCGTTGCGGCTGCGCGCCGTGTGCAACCGGGCGCCGGCGTCGCCGGCCAGTTCGGTGACCCGGCGCTCCACGGCGGTGTGGATGTCCTCGTCGCCGGAGGCGAAGGCGAACTCGCCGGTCGCCAGCTCTGCCCCGGCGACGTCGAGAGCGGTGGCCACGGCCACGCCGTCGGCCTCGCTCAGCAGCCCGGCGCGCACCAGGCCGCGCACGTGGGCGTGGGAGGCGGCGATGTCGTCGGCCGCCAGCAGCCGGTCGTAGGGCAGGCTGACGGTGAAGGCCATCAACGCCTCGGCCGGCTCGGCGTCCAGGCGCCCGGCCCAGAGCGTGCCGCTCTCGGCGGGAGCGCGGGACTCCTCGGGGTTGGGGTCAGGTGCCATCGGCACCACCTCCGGCGGCCCGGGCCGCGGCGGTGCGCAGCCTGAGGGCGTGCAGCTTGATGAATCCGTCGGCGTCACCCTGGTGGTAGGCGCCCTCGTCCTCCTCGAAGGTGGCGATGGCCGGGTCGAAGAGACTCTGGGAGGATCGGCGGCCCACGATCGTGACATTGCCCTTGTAGAGATGCAGGCGCACGACACCGCTGACGAGCTGCTGGCTGTGATCGATGGCCGCTTGAAGCATTCGCCGCTCGGGGCTCCACCAGTAGCCGTTGTAGACGAGCGAGGCGTAGCGGGGCATCAACTCGTCCTTCAGGTGGGCCACCTCCCGGTCGATCGTGAGGGACTCGATCGCACGGTGGGCGCGCAGCAGGATGGTGCCGCCGGGCGTCTCGTAGGCGCCGCGCGACTTCATCCCCACGTAGCGGTTCTCCACCAGGTCGAGGCGACCCACGCCGTGGGCCGACCCGAGGGCGTTCAACTCGGCGAGCAGCGCGCCCGGCGGCAGGGCGCGGCCGTCGATGGCCACGGCGTCGCCGCGCTCGAAGCCGATCTCCAGGTAGAGCGGCTCGTCGGGCGCCTCGGTGGGTGCCACCGTCCAACGCCACATGGAGGCCTCGGGCTCGAGCCAGGGATCCTCCAGGCGGCCGCCCTCGTAGGAGATGTGCAGCAGGTTGGCGTCCTCTGAGTACGGGGAGCCGCCGCCGGCCGCGGCCATGATGGGGATGCCGTGCTCCTCCGCGTAGGCCAGCAGGCGCTCGCGGGAGGTGAGGTCCCAGATGCGCCAGGGTGCGATCACCCTGATGCCCGGCGCCAGCGCGTAGGCGCCCAGCTCGAAGCGCACCTGGTCGTTGCCCTTGCCGGTGGCGCCGTGCGCGATGGCGTCGGCGCCCGTCTCGGCGGCGATCTCCACCAGCCTCTTGGCGATGAGCGGGCGGGCGATGGAGGTGCCGAGCAGGTAGACGCCCTCGTAGATGGCGTTGGCCCGGAACATCGGGAACACGAAGTCGCGGGCGAAGGGCTCGCGCAGGTCCTCGACGCGGATGTCGCTGACCCCCAGCGCAGCCGCCTTGGCGCGGGCCGGTTCGAGCTCCTCGCCCTGGCCCAGATCAGCGGTGAAGGTGACCACCTCGCAGCCGTAGG
>JAPPKQ010000365.1 GCA_028819945.1 bacterium
CCTCGGCGCCTGCCGCGGCAGCGTCGGGTGCACCCGCAGAAGCGGCGGACCCGGCGCTATGCGCCTCCGACATCGCCGCAGAGGCGTCCGAGCGGGCCGCGCACGCCTCGGGCCTAGCCGCGTCGGCCGCCTCCTGGGCGGAGTCGTCCGCAGCGCAGGCGCTGGCCAGTAGCGCGAGCGTCGCTGCGAGTGCGGCGACTACCCAGAGATTCCTACGACTGGAAACCATGTTTCCCCCTCAACTCTCATGGCCGCAGCCGGCAGCGGCTACGACCAAACGTCCGGCGCAGCATAGTCACAAAGAAATCTGCGTTCAGAATCCCCCGTCGAGGAGGCTTTCGCGGCACAGCGACCGGTCGCAACCGGGTGAACGATCGGCCCGTTCTCCGTTAGTCTCGGCGCAGGCGACCGTTTGACGGGGGGAAGTCAGTGGCACTGGCAGCGACGGCGGAGCAGAAGGAACTCCTGAATGAGCAGGGTTTCTTCGTCATCGAGGAGTACCTGGACGCCTGCGAGGTGGCGGTGCTCAATGACGGCTTCGAGGTGGTCGGGGCGCGGCTGCGCCGCGAGCGAGGCATGGAACCCGACACGCAGCTCAGCTGCCGCAACGGGCTCGTGAAGCACGAGGCTTTCCTGGATCTCATGGACCGGCCGGACATCCTGCGCTACGTGGTCGACATCGTGGGCTGGAACGTGCAGAACCGCGACAGCGTGATTCTCTGGACGCCGCCGACACCGGGCCGGCACCCGTCGGCCCTCTCGTTGGGCTGGCACTTCGACTACGAGGAGGAGTTCACGGGCATCGGCCTCGACGGCCCGATGCCCTGGCTGGACTTCAAGATCGGCTGGTACGTCTCCGACGCCACCGAGGAGGGTCACGCCAGCATCCTGTTCGTGCCCGGCAGTCACCGCTGGGGCATGGAGCGGCGGGCGCGCTGGCGGGAGGAGATCCGCCCCGAGGACGTCTTCGAGCTGAAGGTGCCGCCGGGCAGCCTCATGATGTGGCGCCCCACGCTGCTGCACGCCGCCAGCCCGAACCTGGGCACACACGAGCGCCGCGCCCTCTACATCAGCTACGCGCCCCGCTGGATCCGCCCCTCGGGCCACGTGGAGCAGGATCCCGACCTCGTCTACCGGAGCGACCCCATACGGCGGCAACTCCTGGGGGCGATGGGCAACCTCTCCCACCCCCTCGGGCCCGACCCGGAGAACCACCCCGACTCCCAGTACTGGTTCGCCGCCGACTGGGACAACATCCCCCTCAAGCAGTGGGCCGAGGAGCAGGCCGGCGATCCCCCCTACGACTGGGGCACCGGCTACGGCGTCGGCACGGTCAAGGGACCCGAGTACGCCTTCCACGACAACACCGACCCCCGCCGGGTCTGAGCCCGCTCCGCTCTCGATCAGGAGGTCCGCACCATGACTTCGAAGCCCGACGCCGGCACGGCCCTGTTCCTGAATCGCGATGACGGTGTCGGGTTCGTGACTCCCGCTCCGGCCACCCGCGATGTGCGGGTACTGCTGTCGCCGCTGCTGCAGGAGGGGATGGGGGACTTCGCGGTCGGGATGACACAGATACCCGCAGGGGTCGTCGGGACGCGCCACTCCCACCCGGGAACGACGGAGGTCTGGATGATCCTGTCGGGGCGGGGGCGAGCGCGGATCGGTGACGAGGACAGGCCCGTGGCACCCGGCGACGTGGTGTACACGCCGCCGGGCGTGAACCACCAGTTCGTGAACGACGGCGACGAGCCGGTGACGGTGTACTTCCTCTACAGCCCCTCCGGCGCCGAGCAACGGGTACTCGACGGCGGGTTCCTGTAGGGAGCGCGCCGGGTCGTCGGCCCGCAGCGCCGCCCGGACCGCCGGACAATGGATTCCGGCCTCCGCCGGAATGACGAGGCGAGACGCGCCGAGTTCGGCTAACCGCTGCCGGATGCGGGCTCGGCGAAATCGATCATCAGCCGCGAGAAGGGATCCGCCGGCGGCCCCGAGTACTCCTCTGCGGCGTGCGCCGCCAGTGCGTCGAAGTCGACGACCCTGCCGCGGCGGAGCACGAGGCGGATGTCGGACAGAACGCAGATGTCGTCGATGGGACTGCCGGCGACGGCGACCATGTCGGCCAGCGAACCCGGTCTGATCCGCCCGGAGTCCGCGAGACCGAGATGGTCGGCGGCTACCGAGGTCGCCGACGCCAGGGCCGCAGACGGCTCGAGGCCCGCGTCCACGAGCAGCGACAGCTCGTCGTGCAGGGAGAACCCCGGCACGAGATGAGGGAAGGGCGCATCGGAACCGGCGACAACGGTGCAGCCGGCGCCGGCCAGGGCGCCGAGGACCCGCTTCATCGTGTTGACGCTGCGCTGGCGGTCGAGCCGGTCGGCCACCTCGCCCGTGCGGTGCGGGAAGCGCTGCCAGACCGCGGCGATCTCGGGGTGCACCCACCTGTCGCGCCGGTCGTGGCGGAAGGCGGTGTCGTTCAAGCGGCAGAGCCGGTCCCAGACCACAAGCGTGGGGCACTGCGCCACCCCGGCCTTCGCGAGTGACGCGGCTGACGCGGCAACCTGATCCACATTCGTTCGCCATCCATCGACGTGGTGAACGCAGCCCGTCAGGTGCTGCACCTCACGCACACCGGCCGACACCGCCGTCGCCAGATCCACCGACGGTCCGAGGTGGGCGAGGAGCGGCAGGCCGCGGCGATCGGCCTGGGTCGCCGCGGCGCCGATCTGCTCGGGGGTGAGATGCACGTACAGCTTCACGGCGTCCGCGCCGCGCTCGGCCATCTCGTCGACGGAGCGGCGGATTGCGGCCGCGTCGGCATGCGGGCGGCCGATCTGCGGCCAGAACGCCGCCGAGCCGTCCAGAAGGGGACCGCAGCAGAGGATGTCGGGACCGGCCATCGGGTCGGCTCTGGTGCGCTCGCGGCGCCGGAGGATCCACGCCAGGTCGTTCCCGGTGTCGCGCACCGCGGTCACTCCGGCTGCCAGGAATGCGGGCAGCATCCAGTCCGAAAGGTGGGTGTGGCAGTCGATCAGGCCCGGCAGCAGCGTGCAGCCGTCCAGCCGCTGCACCTCCATCGCCTCGGGCAGCGAACCCACCGGAGCCACGCCGGCGACCCGCTCCCCCTCCACGATGACGGCGTGGGCCTTCCGCAGCCGCTCGCCGTCGAACAGCGCCGTCGGGGCGAGCGCGAACCGGTCCATGCGCGGCTCAGTAGATGAGGCCGCCCCCGCTCACGTTGAGCGTGGCGCCGTTGACGAAGCTGGCGTGGATCGACGCCAGGAACACCACGACGGCAGCCAGTTCCTCGGGCTGGCCGATCCGGCCCACGGGGCAAGCCTTCGTCGAGGCCTCCTCAATTTCAGGCGGCAGGTCGTCGTGCTGCATCGGGGTATCGACCTGGCCGGGCGCGATGGAGTTCACGAGAATGCCGTGCGGGCCGTAGCGGCGGGCAAAGCCGCGGCTCAGAGTGATCACGCCGGCCTTGCCGGCGAGGTAGGCATCGCTGCCGAACACCGGCCCGTTCCACCATCCCCCCGAGCTGAAGTTGATGATCCTCCCACCACCGCCGGCGGCGATCATGGTGTTGCCGACCGCCCTGTTCAGGAAGAACGTGGCCCTGACGTTGATGTCGTTTTGGAGGTCCCAGTCCGCGGGTGTCACGTCGTCGACGTCCTGGCGCCGCAGGAGGGCGGCGATGTGGGCGAGCGCCCACAGGTCGCCGAAGTCGTCGACGACCCCCGAGACGAGGTTGTCGATTGCGTCCACGTCGAGGAGGTCGAAGCTGATGGCGCGGTGGCCCGTGCCGTCCAGTCCGGCGACCACCTCGGCCAGCCCGTCCGCGTTGCGGTCCACGGCTGCCACGCTGGCGCCGGCGGCCGCCATGGCCCGCGCCGTGGCGGCCCCGACCCCCCGGGCGGCACCGGTGACGATCACGCCGCGGCCTTCCAGGCCGGCCCCCAGAGCGCCGTACCCGACGCCGGTGAGATCAACCACTCAGAACTCTTCCAGGCCCTGGATTCCGGCCTCCGCCGGAATGACACTCGGGCGATGGCCGTGTCGCGCGTGCCACGATCAGGAGTTCGCCGCGGGCATCGTGAACGGCTCGGGATCCACGAACCGGCGCAGCACATTGTCGGTGACAGCGGCGACGTTGTTGTCGTAGCCGAAGTTACCGAGGCTGCCTGACCACGCGATCGACCCGGTGGAGAAGACCGCTCCCCCGCCGGGGGTCTCGAAGAACACCATGTCAGCCCGGATCTTCTCGGGCGCATCGGGGTCGGTGTTCGGCAGGACATCGCCGATCGACGCCACCATGAGGTCGTAGAGGTTCGAGTGGTTCTCCGAGGACGCCAGCAGCAGCGTGTGCGCCGGCGTGCCCAGGGCGGCGTCGACCCGCTCGATCTCGTAGCCGGCCGCCCCGCCCTGCAGGATGCCGAAGTCGCCGATGATCTCGTCGTCCACACCTTCGAAGATGAAGGCCGCCCGCGGGTCACCACTGGCCGCCGTGCGGCGGTAGTAGGAGCAGGTGTCGAAGCCCTGCGTGATGAACCCCACGCCGCCGATGGTGTGCGGACCCCGGCCGATGCCGATCCACGTGCCGGCCGGCTCGCCGGTGAACGTGTCGTGGCCCTGGCCGGCGTCGGCGCGCCAGATCCGCGGAAGGTCCGGCCGGCGCACCTCGAACATCCCCGAGCGCGTGGGGTGGTAGGCGATGCGGTGCCAGTAGGTGTTGCCGCCGAGATTGATAAGGCGCCCGCCGCGACGCACGAAGCCCTCGACGGCGTCCATCATGGGCGTGCTCGTGTACTCGGGATGCGAACTCGTGACGAGGACCCGGTAGGGGGCGAGTGCCGCGAGACCCTCCCGGTCCAGGTCGTCGTCGCTGATCACGTCGTAGGACATGCCCGTGCGCTCCAGCCACGCCACGATCAGCAGGTCCTGGCAGAACTTGTACATGCGGCCGTGCGGGCGGAAGTTGGTGACCGGTCGGTGCATCGAGGAGTGCACGACCGTGCTGCCGTCGGCGTGGTTGTCGTAGGTACACCCGCCGATCTCACCGAACCGCAACATCAGCAGGTCGGTCTCGTCGAGCACGGTCAGACGCCCGTGGATCATCTCGTTGAACGGGCTGACCACGCGCATCTGCAAGTTCGCGTAGGCGCCGTACGTGGCGGTCGGCAGCAGGAACGCCACGTCGCTCGTGGGCGCACCCGCGGCCGGGCGCACCGCGAACGGCACCCAGAACACCGCCTCGCCGGCCCGGAACCGGCCCGCGTAGCAGCCGCTGGCCCAGTCATCCGGAACACGCAGCGTCTGCGTGGTCTCCCAGAGGGCGTCGCTGATGTCGTCGCAGTGGAAGTGGATCGCCCCGTACTCCTCGGGAGCCGCCCGCCAGTCCGACGTCAGCCCGGACCAGTTGGAGCCGCCGACTCCGCGCGTCGGCATGTTGACGATGGTGCCGTGGCGATCGTTGCCGGAGACATCGAAGATGTCCTCGCTGCCGATGTCGACGGAGAAATCCCAGTCACCGAGCGCTCCCTCTGCCACCGCGGCAGGGCCCCGCTCGGCGACGGCTTCGACCTCGGCGTCGTCGAGGGCGTGCCCGTACAGCCGAGGGCGCTCGAGCCGGCCGTTGAAACACGAGACTGCGCGCCCCGCCCCGGTCTGCTCGGCGCCGATGAGTATCGGAGCCTCTCCGAGACCTGCAACCGGGCCCCCACGGTGCTCCTCGTGCACCCAGCCGCGATCCTCGAGGTGGTGTGAGGCGAGACCGCCGGCACTGAACGTGATCCCACCGGCACCGTCGCAACTCACGGCAACGGAGGTCCAGCGTGACTCGGCGACTGCCACGTCGCTGAGGACGACCTCGCCGACCATGCCGTCGCCAACGACGAACCCCAGATGCCCGTCGGGAGACAGGAAGAGACCGGCACCGGTAGCCGTGTCGTTGCAGTACGTGCCGAACAGCATCTGATGACCGGCGGCCAGGAGCGTCGGGAACACCGAGAGCATGATGGTGAAGCCCCCCTCGGCGTGGCCTCCGGCGCCCGCCGGCACAGCGACGTACGATCCCGGATGGATCTCCTGGTGCCGGGCCGTGTGCTCGCCGCACACCGGCGTCGCCATCTCGGTCGCCACGTACGGCGGTACGTCCGGCCCGTCGCCCAGGTCGGGGCTCAGCAGACGCACGATGTCGAGCCTGTACGTCTCGACGCCGGTGCACGACGCCTTGAAGTTGATCTCCTCGCCCGCCCGGAGCGTCTGGCAGTCGGCGTAGGCGAGCATTTCCGGCCCCTCGAAGCCGGCGCGGACCTGGGATGGCTCCTCGGGCACCGCACCCGCGGCTCCGGCCGGCAGCCCGCCGAACATTTCCGCCCAGCGCACCCGGAACACGTAGCGCTCGGCCTCTTCGATGTCGTCGAAGACGACCTCGGGCAGGCGCTCGACGCCCAGCGGATCGCCCTCGGTGAACCGGGCCAGCATCCACTCCACGTTGGAGCGGGTCATCAGCAGGAAGTGCTTGCCCACGAGCGGGATTCCCCGCATGTAGTTGAGCAGTGACTGAAGGTCGGGCGTGTGCCGCCCGAAGGGCTGCCGCATGAACTCCTCGAAGAGGTCGGCACGCCCGCCGTCGACGCCGAGCGGGAGTTTGGGGGCGGTAGTTGTCATCGGCTCAACCCCTCGACTGCCAGGACACGGGCAGGGTTGCCCACGATCAGAGTCTCCACCTCGTCGTCGCTCCAGCCGGCGTTGCGGAACAGCGGCAGCACGTGGTTGAGGGTGTGGGCATAGCCCCAGCCGCCGTAGGCCAGTAGCCGCGTCTTCACGCCGCCCATGTCCTGGGAAACGAACAGCTGCTCGAGGTGACCCCGCTGCGCCAGCCCAACCATGCCCTGCACGATGTCGTAGTCGCTCGGTGGGTATTTGCCCAGCCCGATGAGCGAGTGGTCGAAGCCCATCAGGTCGTAGGCCAGGTTGGCGCCGCGTTCCAGCATCTCCAGCTGGTAGGGGAGGTTGGCGATGGCCGTGTTCATGTGCCCCATGATCACCCGCCGCGGATCGACCCCCTCGGCCTCCAGGGCGTCCAGAACCTTGATCCCTTCAAACCCCCACGGTTGCAAGTGGATAGAGATGGGCAGGTCGGTCTCGCGGTGCGCCCAGGCGGCGGCTCGCAGCATGCGGAACTCCTCGGGCTGCACCGGGTCGTAGGTGCCGACCTCGCCGATGATGCCCGGGCGGATACCCGTGTCGCCGACCCCGTTGCGCCACTCGTCCACCATCTCGGCAGCGAGGTCCTCCGTGGACCGCTCGGCGGTGCCCTCGGGATGCGATGCCGCCAGGTAGTAGAAGCCGCCCATGATCACGTTCAGCCCGCTGCGGCGGGCGATGTCCCGCAGGATCAGCGGTTCGCGCGCCATGTGGCGGGGCGTCACCTCGACGATCGTGCGCCCGCCCGCCGCGTGGAACGGCTCCAACTCCTCCAGCACCTGCTCCACGTCGGTCTGGTGGTAGTTGTCGGGGAACCCGCCGGGGTTCCAGCGCGCCTCGGCAGCGGTGCACATGGTGAGCGGCTCCTCGGTGACCACCGGGTAGCCATGGATACGCAGGATCGGCCGGCAGTCGATGTGGAGGTGCTCGTGCACGTGCGTGGGACCGAGTTCGCTGACCGGCACCGGGCCGGTCACGGTCATCGCACAGGCACCGTTGGGGGCGCTGTCAGTAGTCATGGCATCACACCTCGGAGTTCGGCGACCGAGACCTCGTAGCGCCGCGGATGGTACCCCTCAAGAGGTGGCCGCGCCGGACCTCACGTACGGTGCTGCCGACTCCAGGTCTGCACCCTCTGCACGCAACGCCGTTTCGGCGAGCGAGTCGGCAAAGACCGACTCGAGTCTTCGGCAGCTGGTGGTATATCGTCGGCTGACCAGCGACGATGACCGTGACTAGAGCCACAGCTCATGGAGTTCACAGTGATCTCCCCGAGGTGCAGACACAGAGGATCGGCATCAGCCAACCAACGGACCCCGACCCCTTCACTCTCGCCATGGATGAGAACGCGTCGCCCGAGGTGCTCGCCCGCCTCGCCGACGATCCTGAAATCGACGTGCGATGCAGTGTGGCAAGCAATGGGGCGACGCCGCCGGAAACACTTGTACGACTCGCCGATATCGGGGATCGGTGGATCCGAGGCAGCGTCGCCTACAACGCGTCTACACCGCCTGAGGTATTGGTTCGACTCGCCGACGACTCCGATGGCGATGTTCGCCGGTCGGTCGCGCAAAACGCAAGCACACCGCACGAGACATACGTTCACTTGGCCGGTGACGCAGACCCCGGAGTGCGCTGTTCGGTAGCCATCATGCACTACACACCCGAGGAGTTGCTTCGCCAACTTGCAGGGGACTCCGACGACGGCGTGCGCCAACGCGTCGCAGAGAACGACGCTACCCCGCCGGAAGTCCTCGCTCGCCTCGCGTGCGACCGCAGCGTCAGAGTGCGCCGCCAAGTCGCCGAGAATGAGACAACGCCGCCCGACGCGCTTATGCGCCTCGCTGGCGACCCCGACTCCGAGGTACGCCACGAAGTCGCTTGGTGGCACGCTGCGACGCCGCCGGAAGCGCTCAGCCAACTCGCAGACGATCCGGATGTCAAGGTTCGCAGCAAGGTCGCCGAGCGCGCCAAGACACCGCCGGAAGCACTCACGCGCCTTGCTGAAGACCCTGAGATCGTCGTTCGTCGCAACGTGGCGGGGAATCAGGCAACACTGCTTGAGACGCTGGAACAACTCGCCAACGATCCCGATCCGGGAGTCCGCCATGCCGTCGCGTCGAACAGCGCGACACCGCCAGAGACGCTGAGGCGTCTCGCCGACGATCCCGATGCCGGGGTTCGGAGCACGGTCGCGTACAACAAAGCGACGCCTGCGGAGGCGCGTGCGCGGCTCGCTGATGATCTCCAGGTCGAGTTGCACCGGACCAGCAGACTGCTTGAGAGGATCTCGATGGTCTCCGATATCCACAGAAAGACCGTCGATCGGGACGAACCGGGCTGAAGTCGCGAGGAACGCACGGCTGGTCTCAAGGGCCTTCCAACGTGGCGGCATCACGATGTCCGATGCCTATGTCGCCAGGGCGCGCACCGGAGGATGGTCGGCGCCGGGGATCACGGGGCTTGTCGATCAACTCGGCGGCGCAGGGAGGTTCCCGTCATTGCACGATGGTCCGGTGGTGACGCGCGTGCAACTCGACAGTTAAGTGG
>JAPPKQ010000021.1 GCA_028819945.1 bacterium
GCGCCCCGGCGCGCCGGCGCTCCCCCAGCCGGGCCGCCTCGGCCCGCTCGACGTCCCGGGCCGCCGCCAGTTCGCCACCCAGCTCGGCGGCGACACCTTCGGCGTCCTGCAACTCCGCCAGACGCCGGCGCGCCTCCTCCCGGAAGGCCATCACATCGGCCAGCGTGGCGCCGTAGCGGCGGCGCAGACCGGCGAGCAGGGCCCGCCGCTCGATGACCTCGGCCAGCCGGGCCGGATCCTCACGCACCTCCTCGGCGAGACGACGCAGGTCGGCGGCCACATCGGTGACCTCCTCCGTGAGGCCGCGCAGCCGGTCGGCGGCGGTGGCCAGGGGCTCCGGCCCGTCGAGCTGTCCCAGCGCCTCCCCCAGGGCCTCCCCGCCGGGCCCGTCGGCCCCGAGCAGGTGGGCGGCGCCGGATGCCGCCTCGCGCACCGCGGCGGCGCCGGTGAGCAACCGCTCCTCGGCCTCCAGGTGCCGGTCCTCGTCGGGATCCTCGAGGGCGGCGGAATCGAGCGATTCCACCTGATGCACCAGGACGTCGATCTCGCGGGCCCGGGCACGCTCGTCGCCGCCGACCGCCGCCAGCCGTTCCTCGAGCTCGGCGCAGCGCCGGCGGGCCTCGACCAGCGGGGCGGTATCGACACAGGCGAAGCGGTCGAGGGCGCTGCGGCGCACCGCGGGGCGCAGCAGCGTCTGGTGGTTGTGCTGCCCGCAGATGTCCACCCGGCCGCCGACCGCCTCCGGCAGCGATCTCGCCCCCGCCAGGTGGCCGTCGAGATAGCCCCGGGCCCGACCCTCGGCCGGAACGACCCGCCGCACGACCAACTCGGTGCCGTCGGCGTCGACGAAGCGCCCCTCGACCTCGGCCTCGGTGGCGCCGGCGCGGACCAGCCCGGGCTGGGCGCGACCGCCGGCCAGCAGCCCGACCGCCTGGGTGAGGAGCGTCTTGCCGGCACCGGTCTCGCCGGTGAGCACCGTCATGCCGTCACCGAAGCCGAGCGCCAACTCGTCGATCAGCACCATGTTGCGGACGACGAGGTCGGTCAGCACGCCGAGCCCCCGGTACGGGCTGCGCCCCTCTTCATCTGGTGCACGTAGTCTCCCCGCGGTCTCCTGCGGCGCCGCGGGCGGTGCCGCAGCGCCGGCTCAACGGTTCCCGAGGCCGAACTTGGCCTTCAGGATGTCATCGAAGTGACGGTGATCGAAGCTCACCAAACGGGCCGGGCGCTCCGAGGCGGTGCACTCCACGGTGCCGCCCGGGTGCAGCACCCGGCAGACGTCGCCGTCGATCGAGACCGCAGCAGGGTGCTCGGACTCCACGTCGATGCGCAGCGTGGTGGCCGGCGGAAGCACCAGCGAGCGGTCGAACAGCGAATGCGGAGACACGGGCGTCACGACGAGCGCCTGATGCGTGGGGGCCAGGATAGGGCCCTGCACGCTCAGCGAGTACGCCGTGGACCCTGTGGGCGACGCCACGATGAGGCCGTCGGCCCGGTAGGTGGTGAAGTGGCGGCCGTCCACGCTGAGGCTGAGGCGCACGCTGCGCCCCCGGTCGAGTTTCTCGACGACGGCCTCGTTGAGCGCTCCCAGCGGCGTCCCGGCGGCGTCGCCGGCGGCGGTGGACACCCGCACCGCCAGGCGCATCCGCTCGATGATGCCGAAATCCCCGGCCAGCCAGCGGTCGATGGCCGAGCGGGCGTCGCCGGGCTCCACCTCGGCCAGGTAGGCGAGCTCGCCGAAGTTCACGCCCAGCACCGCCACGCCGGCGTCGGCCGCCAGGCGGACCGCTCGCAGGATGCTGCCGTCGCCGCCGAGGCTCACGACCAGGTCCACCTCGCTGACATCGGCGTCGGCGCAGGCCAGGTTCGGCAGGTCGGCCGAATGTGCGTCGGGGCCCGGCAGCAGCACGTCGTGGCCCTCAGCCACCAGCCACCCGGCCAACTCCTGAGCCAGCAGGCGCGCTGAGGGCCGCCGCGGATGCACGACAAGTGCGAATCGGGCCACGAACTCAGACTACGGCGGCGCGCTCGGTGGCGGCCCGCACCACAGCGACGACGCCATCACCGAACGAGGGCGCCGGTGTCGGCGGGGCGCTCTCCCCCGCAGCCGGCCTGCGGCAGTGCAGGAAGAACTCGGCGTTGCCCTCAGCGCCGGGCGGGTCCGCCAGCACCACCGCCTGGGGCACCAGCCCCTCGGCCGTGGCAGCGTGCGCCACCTCGTTGAGCGCGCGCCGCCACACCTCCGGGGAGCGGATCACGCCGCGGCCCGCCGAGGCCTCGCGCCGGCCGGCCTCGAACTGCGGCTTCACCAGCGCCAGCAGGTCCCCGCCCGGCGCGGTGAGGGCGGCCAGCCGCTCCATCACCAGGCGCAGGCCGATGAACGACAGGTCCACGGTCACCAGGTCGGCCGGCCCGCCGGCGTCGCCGGGCTGCAGGTGGCGGACGTTGACGCCCTCCAGGTTGCGCACCTGCGGGGCCGCCCGCAGCCGCTCGTGCAACTGCGCCCGGCCGACGTCGACGGCCACGACGTGCGCCGCGCCCCGCTGCAGGAGGCAGTCGCTGAACCCGCCGGTGGAGGCCCCCACGTCGATGCAGCGCTGCCCGGCGACCTCCAGCCCCAGCACCGCGAGGGCACCGTCGAGCTTCTCCCCGCCGCGGCTCACGAAGCGGGGGCGGCGCAGCACCTCGAGGGCGTCACCGGGGAGCACCGCACGGGCGGCCCGCTCGGCCACCGCCCTGTTGACGGTCACGGCCCGTGCCTCGATCAGCCGCTGCGCCTCCTCGCGGCTCGCCGCCAGGTCACGGCGCACCAGTTCGACGTCCAGGCGGCGGCGCCTGCTGGAGTTCACTGCGCTGACCGGCTACTGGATTCCGGCCTCCGCCGGAATGACACTCGGTGAAGGGAGCCGGAATGACGGTGAAGGGAGCCGGAATAACGGTGGAAGGACCGGAATGACGGTGAAGGGAGCCGGAATGACGGTGAGGGGAGCGCCCGGCACTAGCCGGCGGCCTCCGCGAGCAGGGCGTCGACCGCGCCGGCCAGGTCCTCCGCCACGAGAGCGGGCACGGGTTGCACCGGCAGGTCCGCCGGGGTCGTCACGCCGGTCAGCACGAGGGCGAAGTCGAATCCCAACGCCTCGGCGAGCAGGCCGTCGCTGTCGGGCCGGTCGCCGATCACGATGCCGGGGCCGTCGCCCAGACGCCCGCGCAGGCACGACACGGTCGCCTCGTTGGGTTTGCCGGCCAGCACCGGCTCGACCTCCGCCCCGGTGGCCACGGCGGCCAGGATCGCTCCCCCGCCGGCCTCGAGTCCAGCGGGCGTCGGATACGTCGGGTCGTGGTTCGTGCCGATGAGGCGAGCCCCGGCCCGCACCGCACGCATCGCCCGACCGCAGGCGGCGTAGTCGAAACTCGGGTCCATGCCGACCACCACCGCATCCACGGCGTTCCCGGCCGGATCGCCCCCGGCTGTCGACTGCGGGCCCGAACCGTCGGAGGCGTAGCACGCCACAACCGCACCGGCACTCTCCACCGCCTCGGCGATGCCGTCGCCCCCACAGACCATCACCCGATCCCCCGGCGCCAGCAGCGACGCCGCCGCCGCCGCCGAGGTGACCACCTCGGTCGGCGGCCGCACGCCGCAGCGCGCCAACCGCTCCTGCTGCTCCCCCACCGTGAGGCGCGACATATTCGTCACGAACACCACGTCGCACCCGGCCGCCGCCAGCCGGTTCGCACCCTCCCCGGCCCCCGCGATGCAGTCATCGCCCACCCACATGACCCCGTCGAGGTCGATGACGACGCTGCGTACCGGGGTCACGGTGTCATCGAATCAACCGAGGACCACCCGACTGGATTCCGGCCTCCGCCGGAATGACGATCGGGAAGGGCCGCAGCGGCCGCGGGACGTGGATTCCGGCCCCGGATCGAGTCCGGGCAGGCTCTACGCCGGAATGACGGGGAGGGGCCGGAATGACCGGGCGAAGGGCGGCGACGCCGGGGGATGGCACCGACGCGATTTCGCCGGACGCGCCGCCGACAGCCGCCGGTGGCGCCGCCGGGCAGCAGACGAGCGTCAGGCGACGTCCCAGGTGGCTCTGGAGCGCAGCAGGGCGTGCAGGTCGCCGGGGCCGCTTCGCTCCTGAGCGAACGCCAGCTGCCGGGAGACCTGCGAGGCGTATTCCGGACCCCCGACCGCCCGGAACACCCCGATGGGTGTGGGCATGAACGGACCCGAGGAGAGGCGTGACAGGGCGAACGCCAGCGACGGGGTCTCGGCGCGCTCGTCGTGGATCAGCAGGTTCTCCTCCCCCACGTCGGCCACCTCCACGATCTGCAGCTCGCCGCTGCGGTTCATGATGACGCCGCGTTCCCCCTCGGCCCCGAAGCGGATCGGCTCGCCGTGCTGCAGCGAGATGAGCATGGAGGGGCGCTTGTCCTTCTTGGTGATCTCGGCGAACGCCCCGTCGTTGAACACGTTGCAGTTCTGGTAGACCTCCACGAAGGCGGCGCCGGAGTGCTCCCAGGCCCGCCGGAACATGTCCTGCATGTGGGTGCGGTCCATGTCGTGGGTGCGGGCCACGAAGGTGGCCTCGGCGCCCAGGGCCACGCTGAGCGGGTTGAGCGGCTCGTCCACCGAGCCCAGGGGGGTGGACTTGGTGACCTTGCCGATCTCGCTGGTCGGCGAGTACTGGCCCTTGGTGAGCCCGTAGATCTGATTGTTGAACAGCAGGATCTTGATGTTGACGTTGCGGCGCAGGCTGTGCAGCAGGTGGTTGCCGCCGATCGACAGGATGTCGCCGTCGCCGCCGACGACCCACACGTCGAGGTCGGGCCGGCAGGTGGCCAGTCCGGTGGCCAGCGCCGGGGCACGCCCGTGGATGCCGTGCATGCCGTAGGTCTTCATGTAGTACGGGAAGCGGGCGGCGCAGCCGATGCCCGACACGAAGACCGTGTTCTCGGGACGCGCCCCCAGCTGCGGCATCAGCAGCTGCATGGCCGACAGGATGGAGTAGTCGCCGCAGCCGGGGCACCAGCGGGGTTCCTGGTCGCTGGTCCAGTCGGCTTTGGTGGTGGACTGGTCGGTGGACGTGTCAGTCGTCATCGACGGCTCCTGCGATGGCGGCGGCGATCTCGCTCGCCGTGAACGGCACACCCTCCACCTTGTTGATCGACTTCACGTCGATGAGGTAGCGGGATCGGACGATGGAGGCCAGCTGCCCCAGGTTCATCTCCGGAACCAGCACGGTGCGGTACCGGCCCAGCAGGTCGCCCAGGTCGGCGTGCAGCGGGTTGAGGTGCGTGAGGTGCAGGTGGTCGACGGCCGTGCCGGCGGCGCGCACCCGCCGCACCGCGCTGGTGACCGATCCCCACACCGACCCCCAGGACAGCACGGCCACGGTCGCCGGGCCGTCGCTGTCGAGCATCGTCGGGGGAATGTCGGCGGCGATGCCGTCAACCTTGGCGGCCCGCACCTCGGTCATGAGGCCGTGGTTGGCGGGCGTGTAGGAGATGTTGCCCGTGACGTCCTCCTTCTCGAGGCCGCCGACGCGGTGCATGAGACCGGGCGTGCCGGGAACCGCCCACGGCCGGGCCAGGGTCTCGGGGGCGCGCTTGTAGGGCTGGAAGACCGGGTTGCCGTCCTCGTCGCTGTCGTTGAACTGCGTGGTGAAGTCCACGCTGATGTCGGGCAGGTCCTCGAGGTCGGGCAGGCGCCACGGCTCGGACCCGTTGGCCAGGTAGCCGTCGGAGAGCAGGATCACCGGGGTGCGGTACTTCAGGGCGATCCGCACCGCCTCGATGGCGGCGAAGAAGCACTGGGAGGGGCTGTAGGCGGCGACGATCGGCAGCGGGGCCTCGCCGTGGCGGCCGTACAGCGCCAGGTTGAGATCCGACGCCTCGGTCTTGGTGGGCAGGCCCGTGGAGGGGCCGCCCCGCTGGATGTCGATCACCAGCAGCGGCAGCTCGATACTCAGCGCCAGGCCGATGGTCTCGGCCTTCAGCGCCAAGCCGGGGCCGCTGGTGGTGGTCACCCCGATGTGGCCGCCGAACGACGCCCCCACCGCCGCGCACACCGCGGCGATCTCGTCCTCGGCCTGGAAGGTGCGCACGCCGAAGTTCTTGCGTCCCGAGAGCTCGTGCAGCACGTCGGAGGCGGGCGTGATGGGGTACGACGCGAGGAACAGCGGCAGCTTGGCCTGCTGGGCGGCGGCGATCAGCCCCCACGAGAGCGCCGTGTTGCCGTTGATGCTGGTGTAGGTGCCGGGCTCGAGCTCGGCGGGGCGCACCTTGTAGGTGGCCTGGAACATCTCGGTGGTCTCGCCGAAGGCGTGGCCGGCCTTGAAGGCGACCGAGTTGGCGGCGGCCACCAGGGGCCGCTTGCCGAACTTCATGTCGATCCAGTCCAGAGTGGGCTCGGTCGGCCGGTCGAAGAGCCAGCTCACCACGCCGAGCGCGAAGAAGTTCTTGCTGCGCTCGGCGTCGCGGGGCTTCACGCCGAGGTCCTTGCAGACCTCCTTGGTGAGGCTGGTCATGGGGACCAGGTAGGTGGTGTAGTGATCCAGCGTGCCGTCGGTGAGCGGGTCGTCGCTGTAGCCGGCCTTGTCGAGGTTGCGTTCCTGGAAGGCGTCGGAGTTGATGATGACGGTGCCGCCGACCTCGAGGCGGTCGAGTTCGCTGCGCAGCGCGGCGGGGTTCATGGCCACGAGCACGGTGGGGGCGTCGCCCGGCGTGGTGACGGTCTCGCTGGCCACCTGCACCTGGAAGGCCGACACGCCGTGCAGCGTGCCCGCCGGCGCCCTGATCTCGGCGGGAAAGTCGGGCAGCGTGGCGAGGTCGTTGCCGAACAGGGCGCTGGCGCTCGTGAAGCGGTCGCCGGTGAGCTGCATGCCGTCGCCGGAGTCGCCGGCGAAGCGGATGACCAGACGGTCCAGATCCTCGACGGTCCGCTGCGAAGGCTGTTGGATGACAGTGTCGGTCACGTGCGTTCCCTTGCGAGTTCGATCCTCACCGGCTGGCGACTGCTGGCGGGGGTGCCAGCCCGGCAGTGCCCGGCGACCGACCGGAATTGCAATCTAGTACCGCCCCGGCGGGGCCGGTGCCGGACCGCGGGCCTCTGAAGGTGAGGAGCGGTGTGACTTTGTTCACACAGCAGACGACCGCCGGGTTGCACCAACGCCACGTTAGGGCAAGCCGGTCACCCGTAGGGGGAAATCGGAGCGCCGGATCACTGGCAATCCGGCGAGTGCACGTCCATGACCCTGCCCGCTTAACGCCACTACGGCGGAGAGCCTGACCCGCACCCCGACCCGCCGACCGTCATTCCGGCGCACCCCGACCCGAGCGCCTACCCGCCGACCGTCATTCCGGCGCAGGCCGGAATCCAGAAGCGGCGGACCTGCTGCGCTAGCGGTGGCCTGCTGCTTCAGGCCACGCCGACGGAGGCGTCGAGGTAGACGTCCTGGATGGCGCCGAGCAGTTCGACGCCGTCGGCCGTCGGGCGCTGGAACGCCTTGCGCCCGCTGATGAGCCCGGTGCCGCCGGCCCGCTTGTTGATGACCGCCGTGCGCACAGCCTCGGCGAGGTCGTCGGCGCCCGAGCTGGCGCCACCGGAGTTGATGAGGCCCACCCGGCCCATGTAGCAGTTGGCCACCTGCCAGCGGGTGAGGTCGATGGGGTGGTCGGAGGTGAGGTCGCTGTACACCAGCGGGCTGGTGCGGCCGAAGCCGACCGCCTGGTACCCGCCGTTGTTCTCGGGCAGCTTCTGCTTGACGATGTCGGCGCCGATGGTGGCGCCGAGGTGGTTGGCCTGCCCGGTCAGGTCGGCGGCGCCGTGATAGTCGACGCCGTCCACCTTGAAGGCGTTGCTGCGCAGGTAGCACCACAGGACACAGAACATGCCGAGCCGGTGCGCCCGCTCGAACGCCTCGCTGATCTCGCCGATCTGGCGGCGCGACTCGGCGGACCCGAAGTAGATGGTGGCGCCGACGCCCGCCGCGCCGAGCTCGTGGGCCCGCTCGACGCTGCCGAAGGCCACCTGGTCGTAGGAGTTGGGGTGGCTCAGCAGCTCGTTGTGGTTCAGCTTCACGATGAACGGAATGCGGTGTGCCCAGCGCCGGGCAACGGCGCCGAGGACGCCGAACGTGGACGCCACGGCGTTGCAGCCGCCCTCGACGGCGAGGCGCACGATGTTCTCCGGGTCGAAGTAGGCCGGGTTGGGGGCGAAGCTGGCGGCGCCGGAGTGCTCCACGCCCTGGTCGACCGGGAGGATCGACACGTAGCCGGTGCCGGCGAGCCGGCCGTGGCCGAACAGGGCCTGCAGGTTGCGCAGCACCTGCGGCGAGCGGTCGCTGGCGGCGGCTACGCGGTCCACGAAGTCCGGACCAGGCAGACAGAGATCCTCGGCGGGTATGGCCTTGGCGGTGTGGCCGAGCAGGTAGTCGGCGTCGTCGCCCAAGAGAGCTGCGACGTCTCGCATCGAGCGGCTCCTGTGTGGTTCGGTGGACGGGTTGGCGGGGCCTGCGGACCGTCGGCGCCCCTCGCTGCGACCCTACCCCGGTGGCAGCCGCAGGCGGTGCCAATTCCGAGGTCAGGCCGACAGGTCGGCGAGGCGGTCGGTGGCGTCGGCGTACCCGGGCGAGTGGCGGTCGATCCAGGCGAACAGGCGGCGGGCGGCGGGCTGGTCACCGCCGCGGTCGTACAGGTCGGCCAGGGCGTAGGCGCGGCGCAGGTGGAACTCCTGGGGGTTGCGGGGCGTGCGCCACCCGTCTGCCAGCAGCGCAACCCCGTCGGCCAGCCGGCCCCGGTCCGCCAGCGCCCCCGCGACCACGATCCGGCCCTCGGTCACCAACTCGGCCGACGGGCTCTCGTGGCGCAGCTCGTCCCAGAGCTCCTCGACCTTGTCCCAGCGCTGCAGAGCCCGGTAACAGTCGGCCAGCACCGGTGCCTGCTCGCAGCTGCGGGTGAGGGTGGCGAAGGCCTCCAGCTCGCGGGCCGCCGCCCGCCAGCGGCGCAACCGGTACAGGATCAGGCCGTGCAGCTCGCGCACCTCAGCCACGTCGGCGGCCTCGGTGTCCATCACCGGCCGCAACTGGGCCAAGGCCTCCCGGTGGTACTCCGAGGCGAAGCTGTCGGCGGCCTTGGTCACCTGCCGCAGCGCCCAGCGCCCCCGCTCGGCCCCCAGCCTCTGGCGCAGCACCCCGGCCAGGTCGGGCTC
>JAPPKQ010000160.1 GCA_028819945.1 bacterium
GCCGCGTCCAGGTCCGAAGACGCCGGGACGACGGGGCGGGACAGCCCCGCAGGGGTCGTCCGCTTGAACTCCTGCCGCTCGTCGAAGCTGTCGCGGAGTTCCTGGCGGGCGTCGTCGTCGAGGAGGCGGTTGCGTGCCGGGATGGTGTACTGCGCGGTGCGTTGGAAGACGTAGACGTGCCCGGCTCGCTCGGCGACCTGGGGGATCACCTGCACGCCGCTGGAGCCGGTGCCGATCACGCCGACACGCTTGCCGGCCACGTCGACGCCCTCGGCGGGCCAGCGGGCGGTGTGGTGCTGCTCCCCCGCGAACGTCTCGGCACCGGGGATCGGCGGCTTGTTCACCTCCGAGAGACAGCCGGCCGCCGACACCAGGAACCGGGCCGAGACCGTGGCCCCGTCCGACGTGTCGATGACCCAGCGGTTGCGGCCCTCGTCGAACCGGGCCCGCTCCACCCGCGTGTCGAACTGGATGTCCCGGCGCAGATCGAAGCGGTCGGCGACGTGATTGAAGTAGCGCTCCAGTTCCGGCTGGGTGGGGAACCGCTCGGTCCAGTCCCACTCCTGCTCGAGCTCCTCGGAGAACGAGTAGCAGTAGTCCCAACTCTCCACGTCGCAGCGGGCGCCGGGATAGCGGTTCCAGTACCACGTCCCCCCCACGCCGTCGCCCTGCTCGAACACCCGCACCGAGAGCCCCAAGCCCAGCAGCTTGTGCAACGCATAGAGCCCGGCCGCTCCCGCCCCGATGACGATGGCGTCGAAGTCACAGCCTGGGTCTGCGCCTGCCTCCGCGGGCTCGCCCCGCTGCTCCGACATCAAGAATCCCACCTCCCGGTCGGGTCGATTGCCGACGGGGAAACTAGCGGCGCACGGGACGCGAGCCTCGGGACGCTCAGCGACGCCGCCGTTGCCTCCCCGCAGCGTCGTCCACTTGAGCCGAGCGGATCGACTGGTTCTGAGTGCGACGGCTCGTCGCCCGTTTGGTGACGATTGACTACACTGTCACCATGACTGTGCTGTCGATCCGGTTCAAGCGCCCGGGCGCTTACGAGAGACTCAAGCGGGGCGCCGCCCAGCGGGCCGAGTCGATCTCCTCGGTGGGAGAGTGTCTGATCGACGAGGGTCTGCGCATGGAGGCTCATCCCGGAATCGTCTATCGCGACGGGCCGAGCGGCCGGCGCGCCGGATTGGCCGCCGGGCCGGACGTGTGGGAAGTCGTCGGGCTGCTGCGGGGTCTGCCGGGCAGCGTCGAGGAGCGGGTCGCCGCCGCGGCCGCGCAACTCGGCCTCACCGACGCGCAGGTCCGGACGACCAGCCGGTACTACGCCGAGTTCACCGACGAGATCGACGCTGAGATCGCGTACAACGACGACATTGCCGACCGCGAGTTGGCCACCTGGGAGAACGAGCGCAGGCTGCTGTCGGGGTGAGGCTCCTCCTCGACGAGATGCACGCCCCGCGGGTCGCGGCCCGGCTGCGAGACCGGGGACACGACGCCGTCGCCGTCAAGGAGTGTGCAGAGCTCGTCGGAATGTCCGACGAGGACCTGCTGCGCGCCGCGGCGGCCGATGAGCGAGCAGTGGTCACCGAGAACGTCAAGGACTCCGCCCCTCTGCACCAGCACATCGCGGCTGCCGGGAAGCGGCACTCGGGGCTGATCTTCACCCATCCTCGCCGATTCCCTCGCTCCTCCCCGGACCATGTGCGAGTCCTGGCCGACGCACTCGGCGCCCTCCTCGTCGAACACGGCCCCATGCTCGACGATGTCGAGTCGTTCGTGTGGTGGCTCGAGCTGGCGAACCAATGAGCACAGGCTCGGGTACGGCGGCCGCGATCGGACCCGAGCGGCTGCCGCCGGGGGCCACCACGTCGATGACGATTCTCGACCGGGAGGACCGTCTTGGGATCTGACGGCAAGTACCATATGGTCTAACATATGATCATGGCCAGACGTGAGGTGCTCGTCCAACTCGATGACGATCTCGTAACGGAGTTGGACCGCATCGCCGCGGCGCGCAGCACCAGCAGATCCGAGCTACTCCGCCAGGGTGCACGAGCGGTGATCGAAGCCGAAGAGGAGGCCGCGGCCGACGCCGAGTTGATCGCCGCCTACCGCCGGCAACCCCCGGATCCGGCGCTGGCACGATCGGCGGCTCGCCTGGCGGCCCGCACAGTGCCCGAGTGGTAGCCCGCAACGGGATCTACTGGGCCGACCTCGGCCCTCCCGCCGGTCGGCGCCCCGTCTGCATCCTCACGAGAGATGCCGCGGCGTCGGTCCTGACGGCAGTCACCTGCGCGCCGATCACCCGCACGATCCGCGGCATCCGCTCGGAGGTGGAGATCGGCCCGGACGAGGGCCTCTCAGAACCCTGCGTCATCAACTGCGACAACATTCTCACAGTCCCTCTCTCCGACCTCGACCCGGAACCGGTCGGACGCCTCGGCGAGGTGGTCCGCGCCGACCTGGACCGCGCACTCCGCTACGCCCTCGACATCGCCTATTGACTGACCCGTGGCTCGGGGACGCCGCGACCACTCCCAATTGCGGAGGCGGTCGCGGCCGCCCGCGCAGGCAGCGGAACTGGCCGAAGGGGACGAGCGTGACCTGCCAGGCGGCCCTGCTCCGCACAGGTCCAGTCGTTGTCGGACAACTGCGAGCGGTCTACAATCGCTGCAATTGGATCCGGGCTCCAGGGAGCCCATTGGGCCAGGTCTCAACTGAGACCGGTGGCCCCCGCCCATTGCCTGCCGGGCAGCAGCCCTGGTCCACTGTCCGGTAAGGCTTTGCCCCACCGACCGATTCGACCGGCTCCGTTCGCGTTCGCGGTTCTGCCAAGGCCTGACAAGGTTCGACGCTCGCGAAGGAGTACCGGGATGCGCGCAACCTGCTCCGGATTCATTGACGCGGGATACCTTCGCGCCCAAGGTGCCGCTGCAGTCGGCCGGAAGCCGTGGGAAGTACGCCTCGACGCCGCTGCTGTAGTCGACTGGCTGCGGTCCCGCGCTCCCGATCTCCCCGCCGAGCAGGATCTTCTCCGGACCTACTGGTACGACAGAGCCTTCGATCCCTCCCACGTCGACTATCGAAGACAGCGGAGGTTCTTCGATGGGATCGCCTTCACACCGGGGATCCAACTCCGCTTGGGTCACGTCGCCGAGAACCCGGTTGACCTCGATAGCCAAATGCGGCAAGCCGTCCGACAGGCGGCCGAGAGTCTGGAGATTGAGCCAACCACCCTGCTTGAGGAGTTCAAGAGGCATTTGGCCGGTCGCGTCCGGCGGGAGCAGAAGGGTGTCGACACGCTCATCGTGCTGGACCTCGTGCGCTTGGCCAGTCGATCGATCTTCTCCTCGATGATTCTCGTCTCCGGAGATCGCGACCTCGCCGAAGCCGTCAGAACGGCTCAGGACTACGGAACGCGAGTGATCGTCGCCACGCCTGACAGGCAGAGCGTCGCCTCAACACTCGCCCAACTCGCCGACGACATCATCGACATCCCCGACGATGTCATCCGCTCGATGCTGCCGCTGCGGCAACCCGCAGACTGAGGATGAACCCTAGGACGGACCTGCTCGAAGGTCACTCCAGGGCCAGGCCGATGCGGCGGGCCTCGTCGAGGCGGACGGCGAGGGCGTCGGGGGCGTAGTCACCGGGGGTGTACGTGACCGCGAGGAGTTGGCCGGTGTAGGGGAAGCTGCCGCGGCGTTGGTAAAGCTGCCACGACACGGGTGAGCGCCGGTCGATGCCGACGTCGATGCCCTCGAAGGGCAGGAACTCCGAGATCTGCACCAGGCCCTGGCCGGCGATGGCGGTCCGGCCGTCGACGATCACGTCGAGGTCCCAGCGGTGGCCGCCGGGGGCTCGCACGTCGATGACGATCTCGGCGCATGAACCGAGGGGCGCCGGCGCCAGCGGGTTCGCCCGACCGGCCTCGTTCAACTCGAAGCAGAGCCGGTCATCCTCGACGTAGAGCACGTACCCGGCTTCCTGGCCGCCGTGGGCGACCAGCACCCCCTCGTCGCCGGGGCGATGCTCGAGACGGACGTCGATGCGGAACGATCGACCGCCGATCAGCCGCTGCGAGCGCACCCGCTCCAGACTCGGCGCACCCGGTGTGAGCCGCACCGCTCGGGCGAACCGTTCGTCGCCGGGCGGCCGCATAGCCGTCTTCAGCCCCACCCCCTCGTCGAGCGGGAACACCCGGTTCCGCCAGGCCGCGTCCTCCCAACCCTGCAGCATCTCCGCCAGCTTCTCGGGATACTCGGCGGCGACATTGCGCAACTCGTTGAGGTCGGTGGGCAGGTTGAACAGCTCCCACTGGTCCTCGCTGAACGGGGTGCGGTTCCGGTGGAAGGTCACCGCCGCCCAGCCGTCTCGGTAGAAGGCCCGGTGGCCGACGCACTCGTAGTACTGCTCGTCCCGCAACGACGGGGCCGCCGGGTCGGTCAGCGACGCCGCGAACGACACCCCCGAGAGCGGCTCCGCCTCGAGACCCTCACGTCGGCTGGGCACCTCGAGCCCCAGCAGATCCGCCAGCGTGGGCAGGACATCGGTGACGTTGGCGTACTGCTCGCGGATCACCCTCGGCTGCCCGACGGACCCCGCCGGCCACGACAGCACGAACGGCACCGAGTGCCCGCCCCGGTAGGTCATGAGCTTGTACAGCCGGAACGGCGTGTTGCAGGCCATGGCCCAACCGCGCGGGTAGTGCGGCCAGGTGGTCGGCCCGCCGATCGCGTCGATGCCGGCGACCAGCTCGTCGTCGATCGGCTCACCGTGCCCGCCGGGGGTGCCGGAGATCTCGCCCACGGCCTGGAAGTAGGAGGGCGTTCCCCATTCGCCGCCCTCCCGTGACGCGCCGTTGTCACTGGTGAAGATGAAGATCGTGTTGTCGAGTTCGCCCAGGTCCTCGAGAGTGTCGCGAATGGCGGCGACGCTGCGATCGACCGACTCGACCATGGCCGCGTACACCTCCATGTAGCGCGCCATGACCTTGCGCTGGTTCTCCGACAGCGAGTCCCATTCCCTGACGTCCTCGTTGGGTTCGGTGTTGCGCGGCGGCAGCACCGTGCCGGGGGGCACGATCCCCAACTCGATCTGCCGGGCCAGGCGCTCCTCACGCAGCCGGTCCCAGCCGCCGTCGTAGCGGCCCCTGTGGCGGGCGATGTCCGCGGCGGGGGCGTGCAGCGGCGCATGAACCGCCCCGTGGGCGTAGTACAGGAAGAACGGCTTGTCCGGGTCGCCGAGGCGCACCTCGCGGATCATGCGCACCGCCCGGTCGGTCAGATCGTCGGTGAGGTAGTAGCCCTCCGGGTACTCGTCGGTCTGGACGGCGCTGTTGCCCTCGTACAGGCGGTGCGGGTGGTGGAAGTTCGTGAGCGCCTCCAGGAACCCGTAGTACTGGTCGAAGCCGCGCTGCAGCGGCCACGAGTTCCTGTCGCCGGCGTCGGACAGGTCGGCGGGAGTGCACAGGTGCCACTTCCCCACCGCCAGCGTGGCGTAGCCGTTGGCGCGCATCATCTCCGCCAGCGACGGCTGGTTGCGCGGCAACTCGCCGGCGTAACCGGGGAACCCCGGATCGGCATTGGCCACGAAACCCATACCGGCCAGATGCGGGTTCAACCCCGTCAACAGCGCCGCCCGGGTGGGCGAGCACATGGGGGTCACGTGGAAGTTCGAGTAGCGGAGCCCCGCCGCGGCCAGGGTGTCGATCGCCGGCGTGGGAATCTCCGAGCCGTAGCACCCCACGTCGGAATAGCCCAGGTCGTCGGCCAGCACGATCACGACGTTCGGCGCACCCTCGGGCGCGGCCGGCTTCTGCGGCCACCACGGCTCCGAGGTCGAGAACACCCGGCCGATCCGCCCCTCGAAACCCGGATAGTGCTCGCTCTGCAGGTCGCTGGACATGGCACTCCCCTGGTCGTTCAAGTCATCCACTGGGCTGACCGGCTCTCGATCCGCCGGCGCGGCAACCTACTCCCACGGGCAACAACGCTCTCGGCGCCGAGCAGAGCGGCGTCACATTGTCATACATTCACTGCGGTCTCACAGAGAGGAAGCCATGAACCGATTCGAGGGCAAGGTCGTGATCGTGACCGGGGCGGCCGGGGGCATCGGACGGGCTGCGGCGCTGCGCTTCGCCGCCGAGGGTGCGGCCGTCGTGGCGGTCGACCTGGACACCGAGGGCCTGGTCGGGACCGTCGCCGCGGTCGAGGCGGCCGGCGGGAGCGCGCATGCGGTTCGGGCCGATGTGACGCAGTCGGGCGACGTGGAGGCCTACGTGCAGGCGGCCGTGAACCGCTTCGGCGGGGTGGACGTGCTGTTCAACAACGCCGGCATCGAAGGGGTCGTCTCGCCGCTGGAGGACTACCCCGAGGACGTGTTCGACAAGGTGATGGCTGTGAACGTGAGGGGCGTGTGGCTCGGCATGCGCCACGTGGCGGGCGCCATGCGAGCCCGCGGCGGCGGCGCCATTGTCAATGCATCCTCGGGCGCCGGGTTGCGCGGCACGCCGGAGCTGATCGCCTACGGCGCCAGCAAGCACGCGGTGATCGGCATGACCGAGACCGCGGCGATCGAGCTGGCGCCGGCCGGGATCCGGGTGAACGCCGTCTGCCCCGGGCCGGTCGACACCCGCATGCTGGAGGCGATCGCGGCCGGCAAGTTCCCCGAGGATCCGGACCTGTTCCTGAGGCGAAGCGACGAGCGGAACCCCATGGGTCGGCGGGGCAGACCCGAGGAGGTCGTCGCCCTGGTGACCTTTCTGGCGTCGGAGGACGCCTCGTACATCAACGGCGGCTGGCACACCGTGGATGGCGGGTGGGCCGCCGGCTGAACGGGAGCCACGCCGACGTGCACGGGAATCAAACATTTGGTAGTTTCTCTGCGAACTGATTGCCCTGCTAGGGAGCTTGGCAACGACGTTGAGGGGACTTACATGAGGACACGATCACGGTTCTTCGCACTTCTCGGGATTCTGTTGGCGTTCTCGCTGCTGGCCACGGCGTGCGCAGGCGACGACGACGAACCCTCGGCACCTGATCCCGGTGCCGCGCCGGCTGCGCCTGCCGGTGAGGCCGAGGACATGGACGACGCCGAGGAGATGGATGACGCGGCCCCGGCACCCGCTGCGGCCGCCGACGACGATGCGGCTCCGGCTCCGCCCCCGGCCGCCGACGACGCGGCCCCGGCGGATGACGACGCCGAGCCGGCCACCGCGGCCGACGCCGCCGAGCCGATGGTGATCGGCCCGCCGGAGGTGGACCTGATCCGGGTGTGTGCAGCGCCGTCGTTCACCCAGATGTATGCGGAGGTCATGGTCTCGCAGGGATTCCTCTCCGATCGGGGGACCGACATCGAGTTCGTGGCGTGCTTGTCGGGTCCGGCGCAGGCCGCGGCGTTGGTCTCGAGACAGGTCGACATCGCACTGAACACCCCCGACAACATGCTGGGCATCCGCAACGCCGATTTCGACGTGGTCATGTTCGCCCAGATCGTCGACACCCACTTCTTCGACATCGTGGTGTCGAACAACTTCGGGCAGATCGACTGCGCCGAGGGCGACTGGGAGTGCGCGATGGCCGCACTCGAGGGCACCCGGGTCGGCGTGGTGGCCCGCGGCGCCGCCGCCGAGCAGATCGCCCGGCAGCTGCTCGACTCGGCCGGGTTCGATCCCGACGACTCCACGTACATCGCCACCGGGCTGTCGGGAACGACACTGGCCGCGCTGGCTTCCGACGAGATCGACTGGACCATCACGTTCGAGCCGGGCCTGACCCGGGCCGAACTCGACGGCATCGGCTACCGGCCGTTCCGGCTCCAGGCGGGACACGGCCCGGCCGAGCTGGACTGGCCGTCGGCGATCCTGCTGACGGCCCGGGACTTCTGGGACAGCAACCCCAACACCGTCCTGCACTACCGCGAGGCAATGGTGGAAGCCGTCGAGTGGATGCGCGACCCGGCCAACCGCGACGAGCTGCTGGCGGGCGTGGTCGACTTCCTCGGCCTTGAGACCGAGATGGCCGCGCACATAGTGGACAACAACATCGGCAGCTACACCGTCACCGGCGTCCTCGACCCGGTCCGGATCGGCAACAACGTCGACTACGCGGTCGGTCGGGGCATCCTCGCCGAGGCCCAGCAGTTCGGGGAGTTCGCGGTCGGCCCGGACATCGACGCCATCCTGCCGGAGGAACTGGTGGCGGAGACCGATCACGTCCTGATCTGCCAGGCACCCTCGTTCAACGGCCTGACCGTGCATGTGGCGGTGGAGAAGGGCTTCCTGGGCGACCGGGGCGTGACCGGCGAGTTCGTGCAGTGTCACTCCGGCCCGGCAAACGCTGCAGCGCTGATCGCCGGCGAGGTGAACTTCTCCATCAACACGCCCGACAACATGTTGGGCATCCGCAACGCCGGCTTCGACGTGGTGCTGTTCCAGCAGATCCAGGACACGCACTTCTTCGACATCATCATCAGCGAGAACTTCGGGCCCATCGACTGCGAGCAGGGCGACTGGCAGTGCACCATGGCCGCCCTCGAGGGCACCAGCGTGGGCGTGGTGGCCCGCGGCGCCGCCGCCGAGCAGATCGCCCGCCAGCTGTACGACTCCGCCGGGTTCGACCCCGACGGCGCCACGTACATCGCCACCGGACTGGCCGGCACCACGCTGGCCGCCCTGTCCTCGGGCGAGGTGGACTGGGCCATCACCTTCGAGCCCGGCCTCAGCCAGGCGGTCATCGACGGCATCGGCTACTCGCCGTTCACCCTGCGCACCGGCCAAGGCCCCACCGAGTTGGACTGGCCCTCCGCGGTGAATACCACCAGCCGGGAGTTCTTCCAGAACAACCCCAACACCGTGGCCATCTACGCCCGCTCGGTCCGCGAGGCCATGGACTGGATGCGCAACCCGGCCAACCACCCGGAGGTCCTGGACCTCATGGAGAGCTTCCTGGGCCTGGACCGCTCGGTCGCCGAGGTCGTGCTGGCGAGCAACATCGGCAGCTTCAGCCTCAACGGGCGCCCCGACCCCAGGCGGCTGGGCAACAACGTGAACTACGCCGTGGGACGTGGCATC
>JAPPKQ010000418.1 GCA_028819945.1 bacterium
GGCCGCGGCTGCACCGCCGCCACCGGAGCCGCCACCGCCGCCACCGGCGGCCGCCGAGCCGACGACGTCCATCAAGCTGGCCATCCTGTCGGACTGCGAGGGCGCCTTCGGGGCCTTCCACGACAGGGACATCGCCGGCGTCGTGACCGCGTTCGCCGAGCATGCGGGCGCCACGGTCAACGACCGCACCGCTCCGCAGGCGGGCTTCAGCAACGCCTCCATCAACGGCGTGGCCATCGAGTTGGTCGGCATCGGCTGTGCGGACGACACCGCCGAGGCGGCCCTGCGTGAGACCCGCCGTCTCATGGAGGACATCGGCGCCGAGATCATGATCGGGCCGCTGTCCGGTGACGAGAGCATCGCCGTGGCCAACTACGCCAAGGACCACCCCCACCAGACGTTCGTGAACGGTACGTCGGGTGCGCAGGACTCCACCATGGCGGTCCGTGCCCCCAACTTCTTCCGCTTCAACGGTGACGGGGCGCAGTGGAACGCCGGACTCGGCGACATCGCCCACAACGTCCTGGGGTGGGAGACCGCCGCGGTCATCGGTGACGACTACAGCTTCGCCTGGACCTCCACGGCGGGCTTCATCGCCGAGTTCTGCGCCGCCGGCGGCGACGTGATCAGCCGGGTGTACCCGCCGCTGAACACCACCGACTACTCCGGTTTCGTCGAGCAGCTGCCCGGCGTGGACGAGGTCGACGGCTACTTCTGGGCCGTGGGTGGCGCTGGTCTGGTGCCGGCGCTGAACGCCTTCGAGGACGCCAAGGGCGAGATCGTCGGCCAGCAGCACATGGGCAACCTCTTCTGGGGTATCCCCGACGTGTTCCGGGCGATCGGCCCGCGCGTCGAGGGTTCCTACTCCGGCGGCTTCGGTAACGCCCCCGACCTGCAGACCGACAAGGCAGCGGAGTTCCGCGCGATCATCAACCGTCACTTCGACGAGATCCCGTTCGGCGGCGCGCCGGCTCCGGCCGACGCGGCGTACTTCGACGCCTTCTTCATGAACTACTACAACAACGCCTGGGGCCTGATCGAGGGCCTCAAGGCGATCGGGGCCGACCTCTCCGGTGGCCACGAGCCGTTGTGGGAGGCGATCAGCAACGTGACGCTCGACGCCGCGTTCGGCCAGATCAGCCTGGACTCCAACCGGACGGCCATCCAGGACCAGTACGTCGGTCGCATTTACATCGATGACGGCGGCGAGATGCAGTCCAGCACGGTGGCGTTCGTCCCGCAGGTCGACCAGACCTTCGGCGGCACGTTCACGGGTGATCCTCCGCCGAGCAGGGACTTCCCGCCCTGTGAGGTGCGCGATCTGCCGTGGATCGGCAACGCCACCCCGGTCGTCAACGGCGTGTTGCAGAACTAGCCGACGCATATTGAACACGAGGTAGAGGGACGCCACTGATGACGACGGCGACGGCAGCGGACGCGGCACCTGTGCTGCGCCTGCGGGGCCTCAGCATGTCCTTCGGTGGCGTCCACGCCCTGAGCGGCATCGACATCGATGTCGCTCAGGGCGAACGCCTCGTCATCCTCGGGCCCAACGGGGCCGGCAAGACGACGCTGTTCAACGTCGTGGCCGGCGACCTGCGGCCCACGGCCGGCACCGTCGAGATCGATGGTCTGAACGTGGAGGAGTTCCCGGCACGGCGACGGCCGCAGCTCGGGATGTCCCGGACCTACCAGCGTTCGCGACTGTTCGCCGGGCTCACGGTGGAGGAGAACCTCTACCTGGCGGTGCTCGGCAAGGAGGGCCGACGCTTCCGGTTGCGCATGGGTCGCCGGGACGCCGCCTACCGCGACCGCGCCCGGCGCGCCGCGGCCAACGTCTGGCTGGAGGGACGCCTCGACACCCCCACAGCGGATCTATCTCACGGCGAGCAGCGCCAGCTGGAGCTCGGGCTGGCCACGGTCACCGAGCCTCGTGTGCTGATGCTCGACGAGCCTGCCTCGGGACTGTCGCGCGGCGAGCGTGAGCGGCTCACGGAGTTGCTGCTGTCGCTGGAACGCGACGTGACTCTGTTGCTCATCGACCACGATATGGACGTGGCGCTGCGCGTGGCGGAGCGGGTGGTGGTGATGCACGACGGTGTCAAGATCACCGAGGGCACGCCCGACGAGATCCGTGCCAACCCGCAGGTGCACGACATCTATCTCGGCCGGGGGATCGAGCATGGCTGAGTCGCTGCTGGAGATCGCGAGCCTCGACGTGGGCTACGGGCACGCCCAGGTGCTGCACGGCGTCGACCTGCAGATGGGAACCGAGGCCGTGTCGGTCATCGGCCGCAACGGCATGGGCAAGACCACGCTCTGCAACGCCATCATGGGTCTGCTCCCGGTCATGGGCGGCTCGATACGGTTCCGCGGCGTTGAGTTGGTGGGGCTGGCGCCGTACAAGGTCGCCGCCACGGGGATCGGCTACGTCCCGCAGGGCAGGCGCCTGTTCACCTCCCTCACCGTGGACGAGCATCTGGCGATGCTGGCGCGCCAGGCGCGCGGCAAGCGCTGGACACCGACCGAGGTGTACGAACTCTTTCCGCGCCTGGCTGAGCGGAAGAAGCTCAGCGCCACCAGCCTCTCCGGCGGTGAGCAGCAGATGCTGGCCATCGGCCGGGCGCTGCTGCTGAACGCCGATCTGATGCTCATGGACGAGCCCTCCGAGGGTCTGGCGCCCACGATCGTGGAGCAACTGGTGGCCACCTCCCGCCGCCTCGTGACCGAGGGGATCGCGGTCCTGCTGGTGGAGCAGAACCTGAGCGTGGCGACCGCTGTCTCGCAACGTCAGGTGGTGATGGTCTCGGGGCACATCGAGACGGAGATCGGTTCGCAGGAACTGCTGGACGATCCCGACGCCCAGCGCCGCTATCTCGGTGTCGAGTCGCTGGAGGACACCGAGGCCTGACCGACACCGGAGCCTGACTCCGTTGTCATCCCGGCGCCCCCCCTTTGGTCATTCCGGCGAGGGCCGGAATCCAGTCGCTTCCGGCGGCCTAGGCGCTGCTTCCAGCCGGCACTGCGGCACAGAAGCGTTCCACCCGCTCGCTCAACTCCTGCCGGTAGGTCGCCACGCGGCTCATCTTGAGGTCCTCGTAGCCGCGGATCTGGTCGACAAGGTCGGCGATCCCGACGGCCTCGTCCCGGTTGATGGCGTCAAGCGTGCCCAGCAGCGCCCGGATCGCCTCGCGGTACTCGCCCGGCAGCCGGCGCTCGCAGCGGCGCACCTTGGCGTAGCCGAAGAGGTCCAGCGGCGTCCCCCGGAGTCGCTTGGCGCCGCGGAGCGCCACGAGCAGGGGGCGAGCCCAGCGTCCGAGCTTCAGCTTGCGGGACACGCCCAACGCCCGCAGGAACGGCGGGTGCAGGTGCCAGAGGAGGCGGGCGCCCGGGCCGGCGATCGCCTCGGCGTTGGCCACGGCGTCCGGCTCGAGCAGCAGCCGGGCCACCTCGTACTCGTCCTTGTAGGCCGTCAACTTGTGCAGGCTGCGGGCCACCGTCGCGGTGAGGTCCCAGCCGTCGAGATCCTCCTCGGCGTCGGCCACCTCGGCGATGAAGCGGAGGAAGTCCTCGGCGTAGCCGGCCGACTGGTAGGCGGACAGGTCGACGGACAGCATCTCGAGCAGGTCGCCGAAGCCGGTGCGCGCGGCGAGCGGGTCCAGGATCCTGCGGACCCCGGGGGCCAGGAAATCACCGCTGTCGGGCGGCGCTGAGCCGGCGTCGTCGGGGGGCGGGGCGGCTCCGGCGGCGGCGGCGTTCGCGGCCGCCAATTCGACGCCGGCGGGATCGATCACCCATTGGCGGCCCCAGCGGAAGGCCTCACGGTTGCGCTCGGCGGCCACGCCGTTCAGGTCGATGGCGGACTCGAACGAAGCGGCGGTGATCGGCAGCGCCCCGCACTGGTAGGCCACGCCGATCAGGAACACGTTGGCCGACGTGGTGTTGCCGAAGAGGCGCCGCGTGATGGCGCCCGCGTCCACCCAGCGGTTCTCGCCGGCCCGCGAGGTGCCGTCGACGACCGACCGCAACTCCTCGGTACGGGGATAGCCCTGTTCGGGGTGCACGACCATCTGGCCCGTGCTGGTGGGTGTGATCGAGGCCACCACCAGCGTGCGCTTCGCAGAGGCGCCCGCCAGCGCCCCCGGAGCGGCGGCGGTGAGCAGGTCGAAGGCCAGGTAGAGGTCGACCATTCCCTCGGTGGCCTTGTTGGAGGCGATCGGCTCGTCGGAGCTGATGCGCACGTCGCTCAACACGGGGCCCGCCTTCTGCGACAGCCCGGTCTGGTCGAGTCCCTGCACGTGCCGCCCGCTCAGCAGCGCGGCGGTTCCCAGCAGATGTGAGGCGGTGACGACGCCGGTGCCGCCGATGCCAGCCATCCGCACGGTCATGTTCGCCGGACCGGCCGGGATCGGCTCGGGGATGTCGTCGGGGGCTACCGGGCGGACGCGCTCAGTCGTCGACGGCGAGGCCGCGGCCCGCTTGCGGGCGATGCGGCGCTGGCGGCCGGCACGGGCGGGGCGCACCGTGGCGAAGGAGGGGCAGTCGCCGTCGATGCACGAGTAGTCGAAGTTGCACGTCGTCTGGTCGATCTTGGTCTTGCGGCCGTAGGGCGTGTTGACCGGCTGCACCGACAGGCAGTTGCTCACGTCGCCGCAGTCGCCGCAGCCCTCGCAGACCCGCTCGTTGATGAGCACCCGGGTCTTGGGTGTGGGCTGCTGGCCGCGGCGGCGCGCCCGGCGCAGCTCGGCGGCGCAGAACTGGTCGTGGATCAGCACGGTCACGCCCTCGACGGCCTGCAGACGCTCCTGCGCCTCGATGAGGCGCTTGCGGTCCCAGACCTCCACGCCGGTCGGCAGCGTGACGCGCTTGTAGCGGCCGAGGTCCTCTGTGGTGATCAGCACCTGGCGCACGCCCTGGGCGAGCAGGATCCTGGCCATCTCGGGGACACCCACGATTCCGGTGGGGTCCTGCCCACCGGTCATGGCGACCGCACCGTTGTACAGCAGCTTGAACGTGATGTTCACCCCGGCCGCCACGGCGAACTGGATGCCCAGCTGCCCGGAGTGGGCGTAGGTGCCGTCACCGAGGTTCTGGAAGGAGTGCTCCCGCTCGGTGAACGGTGACATGCCCACCCAGGTGGCGCCCTCGGCGCCCATCGAGCAGACCGAACTCCACTCGCCGACTCGTTCGGTTTCCATGAGCGAGACCATGCCGTGGCAGCCGATTCCGACGCCCACCAGCGAGCCGTCGGGCACCCGGGTGCTGGAGTTGTGCGGGCAACCCGAGCAGAAGTAGGGCGTCCGGCGGGCGCTGACGGGCAGCGACTGCCGGCGGCGCGGCACCGCCGCCGGCGGGCCGAGGCGGTCGCTGCTGAGGTGCGCGGAGAGCCGGGCGTGCAGCGGGCCGGTCAGCGCGTCGGCGTCGAGGCCGGCGTGGCGGGCCAGCAGCGGCTTGCCCCGATCGTCTCTCTTGCCCACCACGGCGGGTCGGTCGGCCAGCGGGTACAGGGCGTCCTTGACGAACAGCTCCAGGTGCGGGTCCTTCTCCTCCAGCACGATCACCTCGGATAGCCCGGCGGCGAAGCTCCGCACGAAGGATGGGTCCAGCGGGTAGGGGAGCGAGAACTTCGCCAAGCGGATGCCGGCACCGGCGATGTCACCGATGCCGGGAAGGCCCAGCAGGCGCAGCGCCTCCAGCATCTCCTGGTAGCAGTTGCCCGACGCGACGATCCCCACCCGCGCCGGGCCGCCGGGGGTGGTGAGGCGGTTCAGACCGTTGCGGGCCCCGTAGCTGCGGGCCAGTTCCAGACGAACCTCGACGAGGTCCCGCTCGATGTCGTTGGTGTACGGGGGCATGAGGTTGCCGTCGGGCCGGTGGCGGTACGGCTCTGGTGGGCCGTCGTGACCGGGCAGGATCGGCAGGCGGTAGGGCGCGCCGGTGGCCTCGCCGCCGTGGCCGTTGGCTGCGCCCCAGCCGTCGGCGCCCAGGTCCACCGAGCCGGTGCCGTCGGCGACACCGGCCACGATCCGCAGCGCCGTCACCACCCCGCACGACCGGGACAGGGCAATGGCGTGGCGCCCCAGGTCGAGCGCCTCCTGCGGGTCGCCGGGCACCAGGAAGGGCATGCGCAGCGACGCCAGGGTGCCCTCGGAGGAACTGCCCACGGTGGAGGACTTGGCGTAGGGGTCGTCGCCGACCAGCATCACCGCCCCGCCGAGCGGTGACGTCCCGGTCAGGACGGCGTGGCGCATGGCGTCACAGGCCCGGTCCAGCCCCGGGGCCTTGCCGTACCACATGCCCAGGACTCCGTCCTTGGTGGCGTCGCTGAACCCTGCCACGAGTTGGCTGCCCATGACCGCGGCGGCGGCCAGCTCCTCGTTGAGGCCGGGCTGGTGGACGAGTTGCAGCCCGGCGGTCTCGGCCAGACCGGCCACCCGGGTGACCTCCATGTCGAGGGTGGCCAGGGGCGATCCCGGGTAGCCGCAGACGAAGGCGGCGGTGTTTTGGCCGGCTGCACGGTCCCGCCGCAGCTGCTCGAACGGCAGCCTCGCCAGGATCTGCACGCCCGAGGCGAAGACCCTGCCCTCGTCGCGCAGGTACCGGTCGTCGAGGCGGTACGCCGGGGTCCCTACGCTCGGGTCACCAGATGTCGCCGGGTTGGTCGTGGGGTCTATGCGTGCAGGCTACCGCGGGGGTCTCCGACTGTCCTGCGCGGAGTGCTGCGGAGCGCCACGAGCCGCTGTGCATGCAGTGCAGGTGTGTGTCGGTTGCTCGCGGCCTCTCCCGCTCGGCCTAACATCCGCCGCGTGAGCGTGGATCCCGAAGTGGCCGACGAACTGGTCGCCACGATCGCGGCCTGGGTGGATCGGGAGGTCGTGCCCGAGGCGAGCCGCTTCGAGCACGCCGACGAGTTCCCCGAGGCCATGTTCACTCGGATGTGCGACTTCGGCCTGTTCGGCGCCACGATCGAGGAGGCCTATGGCGGCCTCGGACTCGACGCACTGACCTACGCCCGCATCGTCGAGGAGTTGTCTCGGGGCTGGATGTCCCTCGCGGGAATCCTCAACACCCACGTGCTGTCGGTGGCCATGATCACCCGCTTCGGAACTCCCGAGCAGCGGGAGCGATTCCTGCCGCGCATGGTGGACGGCTCGCTGCGGTCCGCCTTCTCGCTGTCGGAACCCGACGCGGGCAGCGACACCCAGAACATTCGCTGCCGGGCAACCCCCGACGGCGACGAGTGGCTCGTCAACGGCACCAAGATGTGGGTCACCAACGGCATGCGCGCCGGCCTGGTGATGCTGCTGGCGCGCACCCCCGATGACCGGATCACCTGCTTCGTCGTGGAGAAGACCCCGGGCCCGGCCGACGGGGGGCTGACGATCAGCCGCAAGATCGACAAGCTGGGCTACAAGGGCGTCGAGACGGTGGAGATGTCCTACGTCAACCACCATGTGCCCGACGCCAACATGCTCGGCGGCCCCGAGGGTCTGGGCAAGGGTCTGCGTTATGCGCTTGCCGCCCTCGAGCTGGGGAGGGTCAACATCGCGGCCCGCGCCGTGGGGGTGGGCCAGGCGGCCTACGACGCCGCAATGGCCTATGCGCAGGAGCGCGAGACGTTCGGGCGGCCCATATTCGAGCACCAGGCCGTGCGCTTCATGCTGGCGGAGATGGCGACCAAGCTGCACGCCGCCCGGCTGCTGACCCACGACGCCGCCCGGCGCTACGACGAGGGCCAGCGCATCGACCTCGAGGCGGGGATGGCGAAGCTGTTCGCCTCCGAGGCCGCCTACGAGATCGCCACCGACGCCATGCGCATCCACGGCGGCTACGGCTACACCACCGAGTACCCCGTGGAGCGCTACTACCGGGACACGCCGCTGATGATCATCGGCGAGGGCACCAACGAGATCCAGAAACTCGTCATCGCCCGCCAACTGCTCTCCCGCTGGCTGGAGAAGAATTAATGCCCAGGAACGCGGGCGAGAAGTTTGTGGCCACCGGCGGCGGCGAGCCGGTGCGGCCCGCGCGGGTCGAACGATCGGGGCGGCGAGAGCTGGGGCAGGACGTCGGGGTGTTCGAGTACCCGGAGGACTTCAATGAGCCGCTGTCGGCGGGCCTGCTCGGCGCCTTCGAGGGCGAGAGCGCTGATTGACATAGGCGTGTGCCATGGATGCGGACGCCGGCCGGTCGCTTAGGGGCGGTCTCGACGGCTGCGGGAGGTAGCGGCTCGTGCCGCAACCGTTTCGTAGACTGGTTTCCCCGCCCCCGTAGCTCAGGGGACAGAGCAGGGGACTTCTAATCCCAAGGCCGCAGGTTCGAATCCTGCCGGGGGCGCGGCGCCTCATCGTCGGGTATGGCACCGTGACAGCGGAGTGCACCACCGATCGGGCGACTGGCGGTTGACATCCGGACGGCGGTTCGGCGTAGTCGTCCAGACCGATGCCCTGCGCAGCGTCCTCGACCCGACCTGCCCACACCGCGGCGGGGGTTGAGCCACCTCGAGGCCGGTGGCGTCGGAGTTGGCGGCGTCCGAGGTGTCGGTAAGGCTGTCTCACCCCGTTCGTACGATCGGGTCCCTCGATCGAGGAGCCGAGACGAAGGCCGTGGCAGAACATTCGGTCATCGAGCAGACTGAGACGACGTGGAATCCAACCACGGGTTGTGCCCGCACGTCGCCGAGCCGCGACCACTGCTACGCGCTCGCTAAGCGGCTCAAGTCAGAGATCCACCTCAGGTACGATCATCGCCGAGGTTCGCGGTGCGCAGTGCGGCGGCACTCACATCCGTCGCCGGTACGCGAGCGCACGTCGTCGGGAGGAGGCAGCAGATGGCACGTTCGGACCTGCTGTTGAATCTCGTCGAGGCTGAGCGTTCGGGGGACCGGCAGCGGTTCTTGATGGTTGTCGAGTCGGTAATCGCAGAGGAGCGCCGGAAGCAGCATCATCTCGTTGCGGACCGGCTCGAAGAACTCATCTCGACGGCTGGATCCTCGGCGACCGCCCGGTACCAGAG
>JAPPKQ010000315.1 GCA_028819945.1 bacterium
AGACCGACGGCGAAGGCCTCGCGACACGGCGCAACGAGTTGATGACAGCCGGCGTGCTGCAGAAGTTCATCCACAACAGCTACACCGGGCGCCGCTCCGGCACCGCCTCCACCGGCTCGGCGGTCCGCGGCTACGCCGGCACGCCGGGGGTGGGCTGCATGGCGCTGGTGGCGACGCCGGGGGACGCCACGCCGGACGAACTCGTGGCGGGCATCGACGACGGGGTGCTCGTGCAGGGTGTGACCGGGCTGCACTCGGGCGTGAATCCGGTCAGCGGGGACTTCTCGACCGGCGCCGAGGGGCTGCGCATCCGCCACGGCGAGCTGGCCGAGCCCATCCGGGAGTTCACGGTGGCCTCGACGCTGCAACGCATGCTGCTGGACTTGGTGGCCGTGGGCAACGACCTCACGCGCCTGCCGATGACGGCCGCCGGCGTCACTCTCGTCGTCGGCGACGTGACGGTGTCGGGGGAGTGAACGTCCCGCCGGGATGACCGGCTGGCGGGCGCGCGATGTCGGTTCTCGAAGCGATCCTCCTCGGCATCCTCCAGGGGCTGACGGAGTTCCTGCCGATCTCCTCCAGCGGTCACCTGCAGCTCGTCACGTGGCTGGCCGACTGGGAGCCGTTCGACGGTGATCCGAGCGTGTGGACGGCCTTCGAGGTGGCCCTGCACGTCGGCACCCTGGCGGGCGTCCTGGCCTACTTCGGCCGGGAGGTCGTCGGACTCGCCGCCGCGGGCGTGCGCCAGGTGACGGGCAGGCGGAGTCCGGAGGGCCGGCGGGCCTGGTTGCTCGTGCTGGCAACCGTCCCCGCGGGGATCGTGGGAGTGGCGGCGGGGTCGGCGCTGGAACGCAACGAGCGGGTCTGGGTGACCGGTTGCACGCTGGCGCTCTTCGGAGTCTGGCTGTGGTGGGCCGATCGCCGCAGCGTGAGTAGGCCCGACGCCGTTCTGGGGGGCTCCGACGCCCTGGCGCTGGGGGTGGCCCAAGCGCTGGCGCTGGTCCCCGGCGTGTCGCGGTCCGGCGCCATCATGACCGCCGCACGCCTGCGGGGCCACTCGCGCCTCGAGGCGGCGCGGGTCGCCATGCTCATGAGCGTGCCGGTGATCGCCGGGGCGGCGGTCTACAAGCTGATCGACCTGGGCGGCTGGTCGGGCATCCCCGCCGACGCGCGGCCGGCATTCGTCTGGGGGACGGTGGCGGCGGCCCTGTCGGGCTGGGCGGCGGTGTCGCTCCTCGTGACGCTGGTCCGCCGCATCGACTTCGCCCCCTTCGCCCTGTACCGCGCCGCCCTGGGCATCTCCGTGCTGGTGCTCATGGCGACCTCCTTCCGCGACACGCCCTGGATCTGAGCCGCCTGCGGCGGCTGCAGGCGGATGCGCCGGGTTCGGCCGGCTGCGGGAGTGGCGCCCCTCAGCCGGCGGGAGCGTTCACGGCGACGACGGTGACGGCGCCCCAGACCAGCGCGGACACCGTGGCGTTCACCTCGCCGGCCCGGATCGCCACGGTCACAGCCTCCTCGCCGAGTTCGAGCACCGTGGCATGGTGGGCAACGATCCGCGCCTCGGGAGCGGCTTCGGTCGCGAAGCCGTCGAAGACGGCGACAAGGCTCACCGAATCGCCGGGGCGCACCGGCGGAACCCCGTAGCCGGCGGGCACCGACACGGCGGCCGCACCCGGCGGCAGCCGGCTGCTCAGACCCCCGCCGAGACCGGCCACGCGTTCGCTGTGCACCACCTCCCCCGGGTAGATCGTGGCCGCGGCGACGGCGCCGGTGGCGAGTTCGGTGACCGCACCGGAGGGCACGCCCCCGGTCGGCCGCTCTTGCCATTGGACGGTCTCGGCGTCGAGAGGCTCGCCGGGTCTGATGAGGCTGACGGCCACCGGGACCCGGCGCAGCTCGCCGTAGACCTCCTCCAGCTGGCGCTGGCGGTCCGACTGGCGGGCCATACCCATGACGGTGACGACGACGAGAAGCGCCACGGCGCTCCAGTAGACGAGCGGGCGGCGCAGCAGGCGGAACAGGGGCGACCGGCGCCAGGTGGGGGACTCGGCGCGGCGGCGCAGCGGGGACGGGGTCGGCATGGCGGGCTTCCTCTCGCCGGTGGGAGTTGGGGGGAAGCCGCGCCGGAGCCCCGGCGCCGATGCGCAGGCTACCGGGGGTCGCCTGCTGTGCTGCTCGGAGGCGTCGGGGGCTGCTAGGAGGTGTCGGGGGAGAGCGGCGGGCCGGCTCGATCGCCGCAGCACGCGGGCCGGGCGGCGGGGACATCGGAGATGAGGCGCCCGATGAGGCTCCGCACCCGTGTGAGGTTCTCCTGGAAGACGGCCAGCACCTGCTCGTGGGTCACCGGCTCTGCGCCGGCGTCGCCCGCCACACCGGCGTCGTAGTCGGTCACGAGGGCGATGCCGGCGAAGCACATGCCCAGTTCGGCCGCCAGCGGGGCCTCGGGCACCTGCGTCATGTTCACCACGTCGCCGCCGAGCGCGCCGAACCACGCCGACTCGGCGCGGGTCGAGAAGCGCGGTCCCTCGATGACCACGACCGTGCCGCCGTCGTGCACGCTGATCCCCTCGTCCCGGGCTGCGGCGACCGCCGTGCGCCGCAATGCCGGGCAGTACGGGTCGGCGAAGGTGACGTGGTGGGTGTGCGGGCCGTCGTAGAAGGTCTGCCGGCGCCCGTGGGTGCGGTCCACGATCTGGTCGCAGACCACGAAGTCGCCGGGGGCGATGTGCGGCTGCAGCGAGCCGCAGGAGAACGGCGCCAGCACTGTCTCCACACCGGCGGCTCGCAGCGCCCACAGGTTCGCCCGGTAGGGCACCCGGTGGGCGGGGTACTCGTGGTTCTCGCCGTGGCGGGCGAGGAAGGCCACATCGCGACCGGCGAAGCGGCCGATCCGCGGCGCGGCCGACGGGGGACCGTAGGGCGTGTCGATCTCGACGGGGCGCAACTCCTCGGCCAGGGAGTAGAAGCCGCTCCCGCCCAGGATCCCGATCTGCGCCTCGCCGCCGGTCATGCGGTCGCTGCCGGGGTGGCTGTCACCGCGCCGCCGGTGCGGACGCTCTCACGACGATGCGGCACCTGCGGGGGTTCGGTCGCTCGCCGGCTCCCCGCCGCTGTCGCCGGAGGACTCCTTCGTCCCGCCGGTGGCCTCCTTGGGCGACTCCGTCGACTCGGACCCCGTCGAGGTGTCGTCGCCGGGCTTCTTCCCGTTTGCGCTGCGCGTGGCTCCCGAGCGGCTGTCCGTCTTGTAGAACCCGTCGCCCTTGAAGGTGATCGAGGGAGCGCTGAAGACCTTGCGGACCTCCCCCGCGCCGGGGGCGACGCAGGCGGCGGGGCCCTGCTCGGAGGCGGCGCCGGGGCAGAGCGTCAGGCTGTCCTCGCTGAAACTCTGCCGGACCTCGAAGCGGGCGTCACAGGTTCGGCAGCGGTATTCGTAGGTGGGCATCTGTTCCTCGCCTTCGACGCCCGAGCGGGCGCCGGGGGGACGACTCACGGACCGGCTGCTAACCCTATAGCTACGACCGCTCAGCGCCACGCCCGCAGCCCGATCCGCGGGCCCGGCAGCGGCCCGGCAACCCGATGCGCCCCGGCGTGCGCCGCCCGTGACGGCGCAGGACCGACTGATCTAACATGTCGCCATGAGTGCATGGTGGCTGCTGGTCCCCCTCGCGTACCTGCTGGGGACCTTCCCGACGGCGCACCTGGTCGGTCGCCTCGTGGGCCACGACCCCATGAGCGAGGGCTCGCGCAATCCCGGTGCGACCAACATGTACCGGGTGGCCGGCCGGGGTGCGGGCGCCCTGGTCCTGCTCGGCGATCTGGTGAAGGGCCTGGCCCCGACGCTCGTGGCGTTGCTGCTGGCCGGGCGGCCGGTCGCCATGGGCTGCGCCGTGGCAGCGGTGCTGGGCCACATCGCGCCCCTCACGCGGCGCCTGCGCGGCGGCAAGGGCGTGGCCACCTACGGGGGCGTGTCGCTGGCGATGTGGTCCTTTGCCGCGCTCGGCGCGGTCGTGCTGTTCCTCATCGTCACCAAGTGGTCGGGACGCCCGTCGGTGGGCTCGCTCGTGGCGGTCCCCCTGCTTCCGGTCGGCGTCGGCATCCAGGTGGCCTTCGGCTCGGTGCGATGGTGGGAGCCGGTGATGCTGGCGGCTCTGGCGGTGGTGATCGTGGCGATGCACTGGCGCAACATCCTGCGTCTCGCCAGGGGAGAGGAAGCCAGGCTCCCCAACGTCTTCACGCGCCGGCAGGCCACGACTTCGTGATCCCCCTCGCCGTGGCGCTGCTGGTGGTCGTCGGCCGCTGCGCACCACTGCCGACGGTCACGCTCCCGTTGGTCGACGCGCTCGGCCACGTGACTGCCGGCGCGGTCACCGCCGGCGAGGCGGTCCCCGCCTTCGACAACACGGCCATGGACGGCTACGCGGTGCGCTCGGCAGACACCACGGCGGCGCCGGTGACCCTGGACGTCGTGGACACGCTGGCGGCCGGGAGGGCGCCCGATGTGGCCGTGGGGCCCGGCCAGGCGGTGCGGATCATGACCGGCGCACCCATCCCGCCGGGCGCCGACGCGGTGATCATGGTGGAGCGGACCCGGGCACTCGACGGCGGCGGCCAGGTGGTGGCCGAGGTCAGCGTGCCGGTCGGCAACCACGTCCGCAGGGCGGGGGAGGACCTCGAGGTGGGCAGGGTGGTCTTCGAGCCGGGCGAGGTGCTGCAACCGGCCCACGTGGGCGTGCTGGCCGGGTTGGGCATCCATGCGATCAGCGTGGTCCGCCGTCCCCGCGTGGGGGTCATCTCCACCGGCGACGAACTGGTCGACGGCTCCGAGCCGCTGGTGCTCGGGCAGGTGCGCGACTCCAATCGCTACTCGTTGCTCAGCCTGGTGCGCGAGGCCGGGCTGGAGGGCGTCGACCTGGGGTTGGTGCGCGACGAGCCCGAGGTCATCAGGGCCACCATCGCCCGCGGCGCCGAGACCTGCGACGCGGTCCTCACCAGCGGCGGCGTCAGCATGGGCGACTACGACTGCGTGAAGGTGGTCCTGGACGAGATGGGGGAGATGTCCTGGATGCAGGTGGCCATCAAGCCGGCCAAGCCCTTCGCTTTCGGGCTGGTGGGCGACACGCCGGTGTTCGGCCTTCCGGGCAACACGGTGAGCTCCATGGTGTCCTTCGAACTGCTGGCGCGCCCGGCCCTGCGGCGGATGATGGGGCACACCCAGCTGCACCGCCCCCGGGTGCGGGCGACCGCCGCCTCGCCGCTTGGCCGCCATCCCGACGGCAAGATCCACTTCGCCCGGGTGGTGTGGACCTACCACCACGGCCGCTACGAGGTGCGCTCGGCGGGCGGTCAAGGCTCGCACCAACTCTCGTCCCTGGCGGCGGCGAACGGCCTGGCGGTCCTGCCCGACGGGCGCGGCGCCGACACCGGCGACGCCGTCGAACTCATCCGCCTGCACGAGGCGCGCCGCCCCGACTGAACCCCTGGCGCCGGCCTCGGGAGCGGATCCACCCCGCCGGTGCGGGCGTGTCGGCGGGGGCGATGGGCACCGCGGCCGGAGGCGCCGGTAGTCTGAGGTGATGGCGGAGCAACTCGTCGACACCTTCGGCCGGGTGCACCGTGATCTGCGGATCTCCGTCACCGATCGCTGCAACTTCCGCTGCACCTATTGCATGCCGCCCGAGGGGCTGGAGTGGCTGCCCCGGTCCGAGTTGCTGACCTTCGAGGAGATCGAGCGCGTCGCCCGCCTGCTCGTCGAGCGCTTCGGGGTGCACAGCATCCGCCTCACCGGCGGCGAGCCCACGGTGCGAGCCCGCCTGGCCGACCTCGTGGCGATGCTCACGCCGCTGGGGACCGATCTGGCCCTCACCACCAACGGCGCCACCCTCGGCCTCCTGGCCGAGGACCTGGCCGCCGCCGGCCTGCGCCGGATCAACATCTCCCTCGACTCGCTGCGGGCCGACCGGTTCCGCGACCTCACCCTGCGCGACGATCTGGACCGGGTGCTCGACGGCGTCGACGCCGCCCTGGCCGCCGGACTCGACCCGGTGAAGGTGAACGTCGTCGTCATGCGCGGCCAGAACGACGACGAGATCCTGGACTTCGCCGAGTACGGGCGTCGCAAGGGCGTCGAGGTGCGCTTCATCGAGTACATGCCGCTGGACGCCGAGGAGGGATGGCGCGCCGACTCGGTGGTCGCGCTCGCCGAGATCACCGAGCGCATCGGCGCGGTGCACCCGTTCGAGGCGCACCGGCAAGGCTCCGAGCCCGCCAGCCGCTTCCGCTACCTCGACGGCAGGGGGTTCTTCGGCGTGGTCGCCAGCGTGACCCAGTCGTTCTGCGGGTCCTGTGACCGCATCCGCCTCACCGCCGACGGCCAGTTCCGCAACTGCCTCTTCGGTCTGAAGGAGTACGACCTGCGCGGCCCGCTGCGTCGCGGTGCCGGCGACGACGAACTCGCCGACATCGTGCGGGGCGCCGTGGGGGACAAGTGGGCCGGCCACAGCATCGGCAAGGTGCACTTCGTCCGGCCCGCCCGGTCGATGTCGCAGATCGGCGGCTGAGGGCCGCCGCAAGGTTCGTCGCAATGAGCGATCTGGGCTTCACGCACCTCGACCCGCTGGGTCGGGCGCGGATGGTGGACGTCTCGGCCAAGGACCCCACGCACCGGCGCGCCATCGCCCGGGCGAGGGTGAACATGACCTCCGAGACCGCCTCGGCGGTGGCCCGCGGCGCCATCGGCAAGGGCGACGTGCTGGCCGTCGCCCGGGTCGCAGGCATCCAGGCCGCCAAGCGCACGCCCGATCTCATCCCGCTCTGCCACCCGCTGCTGGTGGGCTCAGTGCTGGTCAACTTCAGCATCGAGGACAGCCACATCGATGTCGAGGCGGAGGTCGAGACGCTGGACCGCACCGGCGTGGAGATGGAGGCCCTGACCGCCTGTACGGTGGCGGCGCTCACCATCTACGACATGTGCAAGTCGCTGGACCGTTCCATGGTCATCAGCGACGTGTGCCTCTGGGAGAAGACCGGCGGGCGCTCGGGCACCTATCGCCGCGACGGCGCCGACTAGCGGACCCGCGCCCCCGCCGATCGGTGTGCGATCCGGGCACTTGCCCGATGTGCCGTCGCGAATCCAATGATATTCCCCACCAAATCCCCATTGACGTGCCTGTTTTCCAACCATTGTGCGGCAAATCCGCCGACGGGGGAAGGTCGCGCGCGATAGTTTCTTCGGTGCTCGCCAACGGTCGAGCCGCGGACCGGACCCCTCGCTCACGACCTCGCACATCGGGACGCAACGGGCAGAAGCGAGATATCCACAGCTACGGATACGCCGAATGACATACTTGTAGTAGGAGACCCGGTGCCTACTCTTGTGGAAACAACAGTCCTGATCCTCGCAGCGTTGTGGTTGGCCGTGCTCGCGCCAAGTTGGTTACGACGCCTTTCCCGTTATCAGGCTGATCGCAAGTATTCGTCGGGCTCGCCGATGCTCTCGGGCTCCTCCCGTTACAACAATGTCGTTCCACTGACCGGCGTGGCGCAGCTTTCCGCGCCGCCCCGTCCGGGTCTGGTTCCTCCGGGCCTCGGCGTGGATCGAGACGCTCTCGCTCGGCGCCGGCGCGAGCGGGCCCGCCTGCGCCGCCGCAACTTCCTGATCGGCCTGGTGGTTCTCGCCATCGTGACGCTCGTGGCCGCCGTCACCGCGGGCGGGGCCATGATCGCGGTCCACGTGCTCGTCGACATCCTGCTCGTGGGATACGTCGGCGCTCTGGCCCGCCGGCAGCGGCGCGTCCTGGAGCGCCACGCCAAGGTCACCGACATCGCCCTGGCCAGGATGGCCGCCGATCCCCTACGGGGTCGCCCGCAGTCGCCGGCGGAGGAGGCGGCGGTCACCTTCATCTCGGGCTCGCGCGGCCGGCACTGATCCGACCCCGGCGCATCTCCCGAGCGCCGCGGCGTGCGGCGCTCCGCCGCCGTCAGTCCCCGGTTCGTTCGTGGCTGCGTGAGGCGCGCACCATCGGCCCGATCACGGCGAAGACCCCGACGAGGAACAGCAAACCGGCGATCAGCGACACCGGATCCCCGGCACGGGCCGCAGCCACCGCGAACAGCAGGCAGCCGATCGCCCAGAGGCCGTAGCCGAACACGTTCCACCAGAGGTCGGGAATGCGGCGCACCCCAGCAGGCTAGGGGTGGTGCGACGGGGGCCAACCCAGCGCGGCGACGACCGCCTGCCCCGGTACACTCCGTAGCCCGTTCGGGGGTGTAGCTCAGCTGGCTAGAGCGCTTCGTTCGCAACGAAGAGGTCGGCGGTTCGAGTCCGCTCACCTCCACCCGGGGGAAATGGTCATTCGGATTCACCGGTCGGCTTGATGGCCGCCGCGGATTCTCGACGGGACGTATTCCGGCCTTCTTCCGGCCTTCGTTGCATCCAAACGCGTCGATCGCTCCGTAGTCACGGTCAAGTCCCCGAGACACGGAGAAGATCATGGCCAAGAAGTTTCTACGACTGCCGGCGGTACTGCTGGCACTGTCCCTCGTCGCAGCCGCGTGCGGAGGCGACGACGACGAGACCGTCGAGCCGCCGCCGCCCGCCCCGGCGCCGACCGAAGCACCGCCGCCCGCCGAGGAGCCGACCGAAGCACCGCCGCCCGCCGAGGAGCCCGCGGCGCCGGGCACGATCGTGGAGGTCGCGGTGGAGTCGGGCGCGTTCCCGACGCTGGTGGCGGCCGTGCAGGCGGCCGGTTTGGTGGAGGTGCTCAGCGGCGCGGGTCCGTTCACGGTCTTCGCGCCCACCGAGGAGGCCTTCGCCGCCGCCCTGGCGGCCCTCGACATGAGTGCCGAGGATCTGTTGGGCAATACCGAGTTGCTCACCGCGGTGCTGACCTATCACGTGTTGCCGCTGGCGGCGCCCGCCGAGGTGGTCC
>JAPPKQ010000070.1 GCA_028819945.1 bacterium
CGTCGCGCCGGCCCACCCCGACGAGTCCACCCGGGGCGCCGACCCCCCGGGTGGCCTCGCGCCCGAAGGCCGGAGCGTCGGATCCCGGCGCGAGGTGGGTGAGCAGGAGCCGTTTCACGCCGGCCTTGGCGGCCATGGCCCCCGCCTGCAGGGCGCTCAGGTGCGGTGAGGGCGGGACGAGGTCCCGGTGCAGGTAAGTCGCCTCGCAGAGGCCCAGGTCGATCCCCCCGCCGAGACTGGCGAAGGACCAGCCCACGCCGGTGTCGGCGGAGAAGGCGAAGGTGCGCCCGCCGCTGTCCACCCGGGGGGCGAGGGTCTCCACGGGATGGTCGGTGCGGGAGAACCGCCACTGCTGGTCGCCGATGGTGGTGCTGTCGCGGTCGCTGATGACGTGCCAGTCGATCGTGGGCGCCAAGCCGTGCGCTCCGGCCAGAGCCTGCGCCAGCGCCCGGGTCCCGGCGGTGCCGTAGACGGGCATCGGTGCCCGGTCGAGGAAGTAGCGGCAGGCGATGTAGGCCATCGCCAGGTCGAGCCAGTGATCGGGGTGCTCGTGGGTGATGACTATGGCGTCGATCTCCTCCAGCGTGCGATGGCGCTGGAGATTGGCCAGGGTCCCGGGTCCGGCGTCCAGCCACACCCGGGTCGTGTCCGACTCCACCAGATAGCCCGTGCAGGCCAGGCCCGGAGCGCTGTAGGAACCCGAGCAGCCCAGGACGGTGATGCTCAGTCCCATGGACCTGCTCTCGGCGTCACGAGGTGCCGGTACCGGATCTCCACAGGCAGGTCACGGTATCGGCATCGCGGCCCGGGGCATCCCGTTGCGGACCGATGTCACGCCCGCGCCGCCGAGGTGGTCGAGTTCCTGCTGAGCGAGCGGGCCTCCTACGTCACCGCCGAGATCTGCTTGGCGGCCGTCTCGAATTCGGAGTGGCCCTTCCCCGGCTGGCAGAGGGGCGGGTCGAACAGCACGAGCGCCGAGTACTCGCTGCCTCTCGCCGGCGAGAGCAGAGCCACCAGAGCCGAGACCGAGTGGAAGACACCGGCCTTCGGCTTGCGCCCGAAGCGGTCGTCGATCGCCTCCAGGATGCTGTCGTGGTCACGCGCACCGGCGTCTACGCCGGCATCAGCAACAACGAGTACCGCGGGCTCATCGTCGACGCCTTCGAGACGACGGAGCCCGCGGCCGGCCTCTACTCGGTCACCGGCACGTCGTTCAACACGGCCATCGGGCGGGTCGCCTACGCGCTCGGCCTGCAGGGACCGGCGATCGCCCTGGACACGGCCTGCTCGTCCTCACTCGTGGCGGTGCATCAGGCGGCGGTCGGTCTGCAGCGGGGCGAGGCCGACCTGGCGCTGGCGGGAGGGGTGCACGCCATCCTCTCGGGGCGCTACGTGGCCTGGTTGGACGAGCATGCCGCGGCGCTGGGGCCGGACGGTTCGGTCGAGGAGGGGACTCTGGCCGACATGGCCTGGACGGCGGGTGTCGGCCGCAGCCATCTGCCCCACCGTGCCGGCGTGCCGTTCACGGATGTGACGTCTCTGCGCTCGGCGCTCGAGGGACTGGCGGCGTCGGAGATCGACGACGGTGTGGCGGGCCTCGACGTGTCGGCACCGTCGTGTGGGCTGGTGAGCAGCATGACAGGTCGCCTGACCGAGCCCGGCGCGCCGCTCGACGGTTCCTACTGGTGCCGGCAGGCGCGGGCGCCGGTGGCGTTCCGCGACTCGGTGGTGACTCTGGCCGATCAGGGCACCGAGGTGGTGGTCGAGATCGGCCCGCACGCCGTGCTGGGGCCGGTGGTGCTCATGTGCTGGCCGGAGCGGGTGCCCACCCAGCCGGTCTCAGTGGCGAGCCTCCAGAGACCGCCCGGCGGGCAGCCGGCTGATGGACCGGCAGGCAGCGGCTTCGTCGAGGCTGTCGCCCGCCTCTACGAGGCCGGAGCAGCGGTGGCGTTCGAAGGCCTGTTCGCCGGCGAGTCCCGGCGGCGCGTCGCCCTGCCCGGCTAGCCCTTCGAGCACCGCCGCCACTGGGTGGCCGGCGCGCGCCGGTGCCGGTCCGCCGGCGGCCACCCCCTGCTGGGCGCCCGGCACGAGTCCCCGCGCGGCGAGACGCTGTTCGCCGGCGAGATCGCCGTCTCGGATCCGGCGTGGCTGGACGACCACCGGGTGTTCGGCCGCGTGCTGGTGCCGGGCGCACTCTTCGGCGCTATGGCGGCCTCCGCCGTCCGGCCCGAAGGCGGCGGGTCGATCGTCGTCGAGGACCTGCAACTCCGCAGCCCGCTGGTTCTCCCAGACACCGAGCAGGAGGACGATCCGGTGCAGCCCGTCAGGGACCTCCAACTCCTCCTGGAGGACGCCGGAGGCACCTCGCAGCGCAACTTCGAAGTCTTCAGCAGGGGTGCGGGCGAGGAGGGCTGGACGCTTCATGCCGAGGGCCGTGTGGGGATCGACGCGGCTCCGCCCGAGCGCGCCCGGATCGACGTCGAGGCCTTCACCGCCGGCCTCAGCCCGGAGGACGTCTCGGCCTTCTACCGCTCCAAGGCGGACGAGGGCGTGCACCTGGGTCCACGGTTCCGCACCTCGCGGGCACTGTGGTCCGGTGACGGCGAGGCTGCCGGCGAGGTCGTGCTCCCGGAGTCGGCGGACCGTCGCGCCGCGGAGGTGCATCCGGTGCTCCTCGACGGCTGCCTCCAGGTGATGGCCACGGCCCGAAAGCGGTCCGGCCTCGAAGAGGACGGGGCCTACCTGGTGTTCGGCTGCGACCGCTTCTGGCTGGCCGAGGCGCCGGAGAGGGTGTTCTGCCACGCCCGCCTCAGGCCACCGTCGGAAGCGGCGACGTCGGGTGACGGGCCGCTGGAGGTCATCAGCGGGGATCTCCGGATCTACACCCTCGAGGGCACCGAGATCGGCGGTCTCAGCGGCTACGTCTCAGCGGCTACACGGTCAAGCGGGCGACGCGGGCCGCTCAGCTCTCGGCGACCGAGGGTGTGGGAGACCTCCTGTACGAGGTCGTCTGGCGGGATCGTGCGCCGGCGCAGGCGATGCCGCCCGCAGACTTCCTGCCCAGCCCCAAAGCCGTGGCAGCCGAGTCGGATCCGTTCTCGGCGTACCTGGTGGCCGAGGGCGTCGACGCGGCCGGCCGGGCAGCGCTGCTCGGCGATCTGGAGCGGCTGGCCTGGTCGTTTGCGCTCGTGACCCTCGAGCGGATGGGCTGGGATCGGCGAGCGGGCGAGACGCTGGAGCCCGAGTCGCTGCGGCAGCGGTTCGGCGTGGCGGAGGAGCATCGCAAGCTGTTCAGACGGATGTTCGAACTGTTGGCCGCCGCAGGCGTGCTGGAGATCCAGGGTGACGGCTTCGGCGTCGTGGTCGGCGCGGATGATCCGCTCCCCGCCGAGTTGCTGGCCGATCCCGAGGAGTAAGCGGACCGGATGGCCGCCCGGTACCCGCACGGCTCGAACGAGATCGGCTGTTCCGGCGCTCGGCGGGCGCGCTGGGGGACGTGCTGGCGGGGCGCGCCGATCCGCTGACCCTGCTGTTCAGCAGCGGGGAACCCACCGCCGCCGACCTGTACCGCAAGGCGCCGGTGGCCCGGGCCGCCAACCGGACGCTCCGCGACGCAGTGGCAAGACTCCTGAGCGCCCTGCCCGACGGGCGGCGGCTGCGCGTCCTGGAGGTCGGGGCCGGCACGGGCTCGGCGACCGCCGCCGTCCTGCCAGAACTCCCCGAGGGTCGCTTCGACTACGTCTACACCTACGTCTACACCGACATCTCGGCGGGCTTCTTCGCCGAGGCCGAGGGGCAGTTCGGCGGAGCCGAGGCGGGGATCGACTACCGGGTGCTGGACATCGAGGTCGATCCGGTCGAGCAGGGCTTCGATCGGCACGGTTACGACCTGGTGATCGCCTCCAACGTGCTGCACGCCACGCGCCTGCTGCCCGAGACCCTGGCGCACTGCCTGGAGGTCCTGGCGCCGTCGGGCCACCTGGTGGCACTGGAGAACCTGCGCGGGCAGGGCTGGCTGGATCTCACGTTCGGCCAGCTCGACGGCTGGTGGCGGTTCGCCGACGACTACCGCCCGCATCACGCCCTGGCGGGCCCGGAGGTGTGGCGCCGGGCGCTCGCCGACGCCGGGTTCGCCGGCGCCGAGGTTCTGGGCCTGGAGACGTCCGACTCGACGGCGACACCCGACCGCGGCGTCATCATCGCCGCGGGACCGGCCGAGGTGACCGAGCCCGCCGGGCTCTGGGTGCTGGCGGCGGATCACAGCGGCGTGGCGGACGGCCTTGCGGCCGAGCTGGCGGCCCGCAACCAGGCCGTGGTCCTGGCCGGCTCCGCCGAGCCGGCCTCCAACGGCCTCGCGGGCGCCGAGGCACCCGGCATCTCCCGGCTGCAAGTGGAGCCCGAGCGGCGCGACTCGTGGCGCGCACTGCTGGAGGCACTCCCCGGCGATGTCCCGCTCTGCGGCGTCGTGCACCTCGTGGGGACCGACGGCCACGGCGCGGGAGCCACCACCGACGAACTGGCCGGCGACACGCGGCGCGCCGCCGCGAGCGCGCTGGCACTGCTGCAGGGCCTCGCCGATACCGACGCCACGCCCGCCGGGGGTGTGTGGTTCGTGACCAGGGGTGCTCAGGTGCTGGAGAAGGAGCGGGCGGGCCAACTCGCCGGCGCCACCCTCTGGGGCCTCGGCAAGGTCGTGGCGCGGGAGGCCGCGCACCTGCAGCCCCGGATGATCGACCTGGATCCCGCGGCGGAGGTGCCCGTCTCGGAGTTGGCCGAAGAACTGCTGCATCCCGACGCCGAGACGCACGTCGCCTACCGGCTGGGGCGCCGCCAGGCGGCCCGGCTGGTGCGGACCGGCACCGAGCCCGGGCGACTCAAGGTGCCGGAGGACTCAGGCTGGCTGATCGACCCCGACGAGGGAGGCGCGCTCGAGAACCTGCAGGTCGTGCGCCTGCCCGAGCGGTCCCTGCAGGCGAACGAGGTGCGGGTGGCGATCGAGGCGACAGGGTTGAACTTCTGGGACATGTTCCGCGCCCTCGCCGTTATCGACGAGGGGCTGCTGGGCGGCGAGTTCTGCGGCCGGGTGCTGGAGGTCGGCTCCGAGGTGTCAACCGTCGGCGAGGGTGATCTGGTGGTCGGTCTGGCCTTCGGTACGTTCGCCTCGGAGGTGATCACGCGCGCCGAGATGGTCGTCCGGGCCCCCGAGGGCATCCCGGTGACCGCTCTGGCCACGATCCCGACGGCGTTCACCTCGGCTCAGCTGTCCTACGACCTGTCGGGCCTGCGGGCCGGCGAGCGCGTGCTGATCCACGCCGGCGCGGGCGGCGTGGGCCTGGCGGCCATCCAGCTGGCGCAGGCGCCCGGGCCGGAGGTCTTCGCCACGGCCAGTGCTCCGAAGCGGGGGTATCTGCGCTCTCTCGGCGTCGAGCACGTCTTCGACAGCCGGAGCACCGCCTTCGGCGAGCAGATCCTCGAAGCCACCGGCGGTGAGGGCGTCGATGTGGTGCTGAACAGCCTCACCGGAGAGGGCTTCATCGACGCCTGCCTGTCGTGTCTGGCGCAGGGTGGCCGTTTCGTGGAGCTGGCCCGGGTCGGCATCCTGACCCCGGAGGAGATGGCCGCGGCGCGTCCCGACGTGGCGTACTCGATCCTCGAGCTGGACGTCCTCAAGGAGCACCGGCAAGCGGTGGCGGGCGACGCCCTGCGGCGCGTGATTGAGACGCTCGCCGCCGGGGGGGGGGTGACGCCGCTGACCCACACCAGGTGGTCACTGGCCGAGGCCGAGGGTGGGATCAAGTTCATGCGGGCCGCACGGCACGTCGGCAAGATCGTGTTCACGACGTCGCCGATCGAGACGGGGCGCCTGCGCGGGGACCGCACCTACCTCGTCACCGGAGGCCTCGGCGGCATCGGCTGCGTCCTGGCCGGCTGGCTGGCAGAGCGGGGCGCCGGGGCGATCGTGCTGAACGGGCGCCGCGACCCCGCCCCCGAGGCCGCCGAGGCGATCGAGGCGCTCCGGGCAAGCGGCGCCACGGTTGCCGTCGAGCTGGCCGACGTGACCGACGCCGCGGCGCTGGACGCCATGCTCGAGCGGGTCGACGCCACGCTGCCGCCGCTCGGGGGCGTCATCCACAGCGTCGGCGTGCTGTCGGACGGCGCGCTCACGAACCAGACCTGGGAGAAGTTCACCGACGTGCTGTGGCCGAAGGTGCTGGGCGCCTGGCACCTGCACCGTGCCACTGCTGATCGCGACCTCGACCTGTTCGTGCTGTTCTCCAGCGTGGCCGGTGTGCTCGGCAACGCCGGCCAGGCGAACCACTCCGCGGCCAACGCCTTCCTGGACCAGCTGGCGGCCCACCGGCGCGCCCTGGGGCTCCCCGGCCAGAGCATCGCCTGGGGGGCCTGGTCGGGGCTCGGCGAGGCCGAGGAGCAGCGCGAGCGGATCGCACGCCAGTTGGAGGCGCAGGGCACCGGCTGGATCGCGCCCACCCAGGGCCTGTGGGCGCTGGAGGCTCTGATGCGCCAGGATCTCGCAACCGGCATGGTGGCGGCGGTCGACTGGCAGGTGTTCTCGGAGAATCAGGAGCAGCACCCCCCGTTGCTGGAGGATCTGCTCGAGCTGCCCGGCGACGGAGCGGACGCCGCACAGGCCGTTCTGGAGGATCCGCTGGCCGGTGTCGCGGACGCTGCTCCGGCCGAGCGCACCCAGATGCTGGTGTCGTTCCTGCAGCGAGAACTCCAGGCGGTCATGCGCCTGCCGAACGCCCCCGCGCCGAACGTCGAGTTCTCCGACCTGGGGATGGACTCGCTGATGGCGGTGGAGATGCGCAACCGTGTCAACCGGGCGCTCGCCGGCCAGTACGTCGCCCCGAACACCGTCGTGTTCGACTACCCCAGCGTGGCGGTGCTCGCCGGCCATCTGGCGGCCGAACTCGGCGGCACCGGCGGATCCGAGCCGGCGCCCGCTCCCGCGGCGCCGCGAGCACCGGTGCCGACCGGCGAGGATGCCATCGCCATCGTCGGGATGGCCTGCAGGTTCCCCGGGGCGAAGGACCTGGCCGACTTCTGGCGCCAACTGGAGGCGGGCGAGGACGCCGTGACGGATGGTCGCCGGGACGGGGGCCGTGGACCGGCGTCGCCGGGGATCCGGCCAACGAGAGCGGCATCGAGCGGATCGGCGCCTTCGTGGAGGGAATCGACCGGTTCGACGCCAAGTTCTTCCGGATCGCGCCCATCGAGGCCAAGGCGATGGACCCCCAGCAGCGGCTGCTGCTGGAGACCAGCTGGCAGGCGGTCGAGGATGCGGGAATCTATCCGGAGTCGCTCAAGGGCAGCCGCACGGGTGTGTACGCGGGCATCGGCGGCAGCGAGTACCGGCGCCTGGTGAATGCGGCCGGACGGGAGGACGACTACCTCGGCACGACAGGAAGCGTGACCGTCGGACGGGTCGCCTTCGTGCTGGGCCTCGAGGGGCCGGCCGTCCCCGTCGACCTGGCGTGCGCCTCGTCGCTGGTCGCGGTGCACCAGGCGGTCGTGGGCCTCCAGCGCAACGAGGTGGACCTGGCCCTGGCCGGCGGCGTGAACACCGTGCTGTCCCCGTCGGTGGCGCGTTTCCTGAACGACTTCGGGATGTTCTCGAGCGGCGGGCGGTGCGCGGCCTTCGACGCCGACGCCGACGGCTACGTGCGCGGCGAAGGTTGCGGCCTCGTCGTCCTGAAGCGGCTGAGCGAGGCGCAGGCCGACGGCGACCGGATCTGGGGCGTGGTGCGGGGCACCGCCGTGAACCAGAACGGTGCAGGGTTGGGAATCACCGTGCCGAACGGGCGCGCCCAGGAGCGGGTGATGTCTGAGGTGCTGGCGCGGGCCGGCGTCGCGCCCGGCGACGTCGACTACCTGGAAGCGCACGGACCGGCGACGCAGATGGGCGACGCGATCGAGTTGCGCGCGGTGGCGAGTGTGTACGGACAGGCACGTGAACCCGACCGCCCCTGCTGGTCGGCTCGGTCAAGACGAACGTGGGGCATCTGGAATCGGCAGCGGGTGTTGCGGGCCTCATCAAGACGGTGCTCGCCATGCACCGCGGCGTGATCCCGCCGCACCTCCACTTCAACAACCCGACGCCGGAGGTCGACTGGGAGCGGTTGCCGCTGCGGATCACCTCCGAGGCGACGCGCTGGCCGCTCTCGCCGGACCGGCCACCGCTGGCCGGCGTGAACGTCTTCGGCATCTCCGGTGCGAACGCTCACGCGGTGGTCGAGGGCTACGGCACGCCCGGCGGAACAGAGGCCGACTCGAACGGTCGCCGGCCGGCCGGTGTGCCGGTGGCGGTGCCGGCGGAGGCGACCGGTGACGTGCCGGCGGCAGAGGAGACGGTGTCACGCGGCCGCCGGCTGCTGCCCCTGTCGGCGAAGACGCCGGAGGCCCTGGCAGAGCTGGCGGGCAGCTATCTCACCTGGCTGGAGGCATGCGCCGACGGCGCTGAGTCGGCGGCTTCGGCAGTGGACGGGACGCTGGCGGGCATGGCTTGGACAGCCGGCGTGGGCCGGACTCACTTCGAGCACCGCGCCGGCTTGGTGTTCGGTGACGGGGAATCGCTGCGCGCCGGCTTGGCCGCCGTCTCGGCGGGCGATCCGGTGCCGGACGGCGACCCGCCCGACCCCCACGGGATGCCTCCCGAGGAGGCCGATGTCCTGGCGGCGGCCGAGGCGTACGAGGCGGGGCGGGAGGTCTCCTTCGAGCGGCTCTTCGCGGGAGAGACGCGGCGCAGGATCGCGCTACCCGGCTACCCCTTCCAGCGCCTCCGCCACTGGGTCGACGCGCCTGGATTCCGGCCTTCGCCGGAATGACGAGTGTGGGGC
>JAPPKQ010000191.1:0-5292 GCA_028819945.1 bacterium
TACATAAGGTTTGCCTCGAAGACCCGTCGGATTCTCGAAGCCGAGATCGCAGAGATCGAAAGAGGAGGTGCCGGCCCGTGAGTGTTCTGTCGCCAGAGATGATCGGCGAGCCCGCCCCGGATGCGGAAATCCCGCAGCAGGTTCCGGGAGTCGCCGCCCCCCAGGACCCCGATGCCGCACGGCAGCGCTTCGACGCCGAGGTGGAGGCCACCCGCCGCTGGATGGCGTCGCCGCGCTTCGCCGGCCTGCGGCGCCTGTACTCGGCGCGCCAGGTGGTCCAGCAGCGGGGGTCGATCAGCCAGGACCACACCGTCGCCCGGGTGACGGCCGAGCGGTTCGGCGCCCTGCTGCGGCGGCTCTTCTCCGAGCGTCGCAGCATCACCACCTTCGGGCCGTACTCGCCGGGGCAGGCCGTCGCCATGAAGCGGGCGGGCATCGAGGGCATCTACCTGGGCGGCTGGGCCACGTCGGCCAAGGGTTCGCTGCACGAGGATCCCGGCCCCGACCTTGCCGGCTACCCGCTCAGCTCGGTGCCCGACGAGGCCGCCGGGATCGTGCGCGCCCTGCTGACCGCCGACCGCAACCAGAGCTTCGCCAGGTCGCGGATGAGCACCCCCGAGCAGGCCGAGACGCCGGAGGTCGACTACGCGCCGTTCATCATCGCCGACGCCGACACCGGCCACGGCGGCGACCCGCACGTGCGGAACCTCATCCGGCGCTTCGTGGAGGTCGGCGTGCCGGGCTACCACATCGAGGACCAGCGCCCGGGCCAGAAGAAGTGCGGCCACCAGGGCGGCAAGGTGCTGGTGGGCTGCGATGAGCAGATCAAGCGCCTCAACGCGGCCCGCTTCCAGCTCGACGTGATGGGCGTGGCGGGCATCATCGTGGCGCGCACCGACGCCGAGGCAGCCACCCTGCTGGACAGCGCCGCCGACGAGCGCGACCAGCCCTTCGTGCTGGGCGTGACCCGGCGCAACCTGCCTCCCTACAAGGCGGCCTACCTGGCGGTGCTGCGGCGCCTCACCGAGGCCGGTGTAGAGGGCGCCAACGGTCACCTGCTGTACGCCCTGCCGGAGGCGAAGTACACCCAAGCCGACGCCTGGCTGGAGGCCAGCGGCGTCGCCGGCGCCATCGACGCGGCGCTGGCGGCCAACCCGGCCGCGCCCGGGCGGGTCGCCGAGGTGGTCACCGACGCCTTCGTGGAGGCCTGGCAGGCCGCCGCGGGGCTCTGCACCTACGCCGACGCCGTGGCCGAGCACATCGCCTCCCGGTCCACCGAGGGCGTCGACGCGGGCATCGGCGCCGGCGAGTGGCTGCACTTCGCCCGTAACAGCAGCCTGGAATGCGCCCGGGAGCGGGCCGGCGAAGCGGGCATAGACGTCCACTGGGACGCCGAGGGGGCCCGCACCCCCGAGGGCTACTACCAGGTGCAGGGCGGCATCCCCTATGCGGTCGCCAAGTCGCTGGCGGTCGCGCCGTTCGCCGACGTGCTGTGGATGGAGACCAAGACGGCCCACCTCGGCGACGCCCGGGAGTTCGCCGAGGCCATCCACGCCGTCTGGCCCGACAAGATGCTGGCGTACAACCTGTCGCCGTCGTTCAACTGGGACACCACCGACATGAGCGATGCCGAGATGCGGGAGTTCCCGAGGAAGCTCGGCGAGTTGGGCTACGTGTTCAACTTCATCACCTACGGCGGCCACCAGATCGACGGCATGGCCGGCGAGGAGTTCGCGGCCTCCCTGAACGAGGAGGGCATGCTGGCGCTCGCCAAGCTGCAGCGCCGCCTGCGCCTGGTGGACTCCCCCTACCGCACCCCCCAGACGCTGGTCGGCGGTCCCCGGGCCGACGCCGCGCTGATGGCCTGCTCGGGCCGCACCGCCACCACCCGAGCCATGGGCAAGGGCTCGACGCAGTTCCAGCACCTGGCGCAGACCGAGGTGCCGACGCGCACACTGGAGGAGTGGCTGGAGCAGTGGGCCGGCCATCACGGGCTGCGGGTGCGGCCGCGGGTGCGGCTGCGGCCCTGGAAGGCCGGCTCGGAGATCCTGGAGCTGACCGTCGCCGGCGGCGGCGGGCATCCCGGCAACGGCAACGGCGCGGGCCGACCGCTCGCCAACATCGTCTTCGCGGTGCTGCGCGACCGCCGGGACCGGCCGATCCTGTCGGTGCGCGACCAGAACACGCTGGAGCCGGCGATGCGCCGCAAGCGGCTCATGACCCTGGTGCACCTGTTCCTGATGCTGCGCTACGAGGTCACCTCGGTGCACTACCTCACGCCCACCGACGACAATCGCAACCAGACGGCCAGCATGCGCCGCCAGGGCCTGTTCGCCTCGGTCGCCGATGAGGTGGGCGAGATCATCGTGGCCGACGTGGACGCCGACGTGGTGGCCACGCTGACCGCCAAGCCCGAGGCGCTGGAGGAGCTCATCGCCCGCCCCTGATCCCCTCAACCAGTGCGGCGGCGGCCGTTAGAGTGCCGCGCATGAACTGCGACCACGAGACGGCCGCCGCCCGCCGGCTGCCGGGCGGCGAACGATGAGCGTCGTCGACCTCGATGAGGCACCGAGCCCGATGCTGCTGCCGGACCCGCCGGCGCAGCGGGTCCGCTACACGCTCATCTCCGTGGACGACCACCTCGTGGAGCCGCCGTGGCTGTTCGAGGGGCGCCTGCCGCGCCGCTACCAGGACCTGGCCCCGCGGGTCATCGAGCAGGGCGACGGCACGCAGGCCTGGCTCTTCGACGGCGAGGTCTACGAGCAGCTCGGCCTCAACGCGCAGGTGGGGCGGGCAGACCGCGACGACGTCATCTTCGAGCCGGCCCGGTTCTCCGACATGCGGCGTGGGTCCTGGGACATCCACCAGCGCATCAAGGACATGGACCTGGGCGGCGTCTGGGCGTCGGTGTGCTTCCCGTCGGTCATCACCGGCTTCTGCGGATCGGTTTACTCGAGTTGCTCCGACCCCGATCTGGGCCTGGCGGTGACCCGGGCCTTCAACGACTGGGTCCACGAGGAATGGTGGGGCTCCTATCCCGAGCGCATCATCCCCATGGGCATCACCTGGCTGCGCGACCCGCACCTGGCCGCCGCGGAGATCCGCCGCAACGCCGAGCGGAGCTTCACGGCGGTCACACTCCCGGAGAATCCGGCGCACATGGGCCTGCCCTCGATCCACGACCGCTGGTGGGATCCGCTGCTGGCCGCGTGCGAGGAGACCGGGACGGTGATCTGCCTGCACACCGGCTCCTCGGGTCACTGGATGCCTCAGGACGAGGCCGGTCCGCACCTGGCGGTGCGGGCCACGCTGTTCCAGATGCACGCCTACGTGGCGGCCGCCGAGTGGGTGTGGTCGGGCATCGGGCTGCGCTTCCCGAACATTCGCATCGCCCTGTCAGAGGGCGGCTGCGGCTGGGTGCCCACCATGTACGACCGGATGCGCCACCAGATCGAGGTCTCCGGTCACGGCCGCCAGGACTGGCCCGAAGGCGCCACCGGCCCGCACGAGCTACTGCTGCGCAACATCTGGTACTGCACCATCAGCGACCCCTCCAGCATCGACGCGGTCGTGGCCCTCAACCGCAGCCACGTCATGATGGAGGTGGACTACCCCCACGCCGACAGCACCTGGCCCGGTTGCCAGGACGCCCTGGAGGAGATGATCGGCCACCTGCCCGACGACGTCATCGCCGACATCTGTCACCGCAACGCCGCAGCCCTGTTCCGCCACCCCCTCCCCGCCGAGACGCTGCCCTAGCGCCGCTGCGCCCGGCCGGGTGGCGTTCAGAGCCGTGTGCGGATCACGTTGAGGGCGCTGAGCTCGCGGAACCAGTCGATCTGGTCGGCCCACATCGTGTGGGTGGTGTCGAACGCATACGTCGAGCCGACCCGGTGCGACACCTCCACCCGCACCGGCTCGCCGGGCGCCAGGTCGGCCAGGCCCCGGATGGCGATGCGGTCGTCCTCGCCGATGCGGTCGTAGTCGGCCGGGTCGGCGAACGTGAGAGCCAACACGCCCTGCTTCTTGAGGTTGGTCTCGTGGATGCGGGCGAAGGAGCGCACGATGACGGCCACGCAACCCCGGAAGCGGGGTTCCATGGCGGCGTGCTCCCGGGAGGAGCCCTCGCCGTAGTTGGCGTCGCCCACGGCGACCCACGACCAGCCGGCGGCGTGGTAGCGCTCGGCGATCTCGGGGTAGGGGCGGACCTGTCCGTCGGTCTGGTCCTTGCCCTCGCCGACGGCGCCGCCGAAGGCGTTGACCGCACCGGCGAAGAGGTTGCCGCTGATGTTCTCGAGATGCCCGCGGTAGCGCAGCCAGGGACCGGCGGCGGAGATGTGGTCGGTGGTGCACTTGCCGGCCGCCTTCACCAGCACCGGCAGGTTCTCGTAGTCCCGCCCGTCCCAGGCGGCGAAGGGCTGGAGTTCCTGCAGGCGCCTGCTGGTCGGCGAGATGCGCACCTCGATGGCGGCCCGCTCCGCCTCCGCCGGCGGGGCTGTGAAACCCGCCTCGCCGGGATCGAAACCGTCGGGCGGCAGCTCGGTGCCGACCGGCTCGAGCAGGCGCACCTCCTCGCCGGCATCGTTGGTGAGGGTGTCGGTGAGCGGGTCGAAGTCCACCCGGCCGGCCAGCGCCAGGGCCACCACCACCTCCGGCGAGGTGACGAACGCCAGCGTGGAGGCCAGGCCGTCGTTGCGCTTGGGGAAGTTGCGGTTGTAGCTGTTCACGATCACGTTGACGTCACCCTCGGCCACGTCGCTGCGCGACCACTGGCCGATGCACGGCCCGCAGGCGTTGGCCAGCACCGTGGCGCCCGCCTCCTCGAAGACGCCCAGCAGGCCGTCGCGGGTGATGGTGGCGCGGATCTGCTCGGAGCCCGGCGTGACCAGCAGCGGCGCCCGCACCTTCAGCCCTTTCGCCACCGCCCCGGAGACGATGCTGGCCGCCCGGGTGATGTCCTCGTAGGAGGAGTTGGTGCACGATCCCACGAGCGCGGCCGAGATCTCCATGGGCCAGCCCTCGGCGGCCGCCTCGGCGCCCAGCTCCGACACCGGGCGGGCCCGGTCGGGAGAGTGGGGGCCGTTGATGTGCGGCGCCAACCTCGAGAGGTCGATCTCGACGACCGAGTCGTAGCAACCCTCGGGGTCGGCCAGCACGCCGTCGTCGGGCCGCAGGTGCTCGGCGACGGCGTCGGCCGCCGCGGGCGACATCACGCGCCCCGGGGGCGTGAGGGTGCGGGGCAAAGACTAGTGGTTGGGGCACAGCCCGGTGGTGGGGGCGCTATGTGCGGCC
>JAPPKQ010000191.1:5302-8758 GCA_028819945.1 bacterium
TTGTTGGGGGGCCCAAACCTCTTGCGGCCTATCCCCACCACCTTGTCTTACCACCCGTGGGGGGCGCCCACCACGCGGTGGGGGGGGGGGCGGGCGGCGCGTCGGGCGTCGGCCGCCGCGGCCACCTGCTCGCGCCCGGTGGCCTTCAGGTAGCGGGACATCGACTCGTCGTAGGCGAACAGCGAGGTGGTGGCGCCGATCTCTGCGCCCATGTTGCAGATCGTGCCCTTGCCGGTGGCGGAGATGGTCTCGGCACCGGGGCCGAAGTACTCGACGATGGCGCCCGTCCCGCCGGCGACGGCCAGCAGGTCCGCCACCTTCAGGATCACGTCCTTGGGTGCCGACCAGCCGGACAGGTGGCCGGTGAGGCGCACGCCGATGAACTTCGGCCAGCGCACGTTCCACGGGAATCCGGTCATGACGTCCACGGCGTCGGCGCCGCCCACACCGACCGCGATCATGCCCAGCCCGCCGGCGTTGGGGGTGTGGCTGTCGGTGCCGATCATCATCCCGCCGGGGAAGGCGTAGTTCTCCAGCACGACCTGGTGGATGATGCCCGAGCCCGGTTTCCAGAACCCGGCCCCGTAGCGGGCGCTGACCGACTCCAGGAAGTCGTAGACCTCGTCGTGGTTCTCCAGCGCCGCCAGCAGGTCGCGCCGGGCGTCCACCTTGGCCTGGATGAGGTGGTCGCAGTGGACCGTGGTGGGCACGGCAACCTCTTCCAGCCCGGCGGTCATGAACTGCAGCCAGGCCATCTGGGCCGTGGCGTCCTGCATCGCCACGCGGTCGGGGCGGAAGTCGACGTAGCTGCGCCCACGCTCCGGCAATGGGCCCGACGGGTCGTCGAGGTGGCCGATGAGGATCTTCTCCGCCGCCGTCAGCGGGCGGTCGATGCCGGCCCGGGCGCTCGAGACCGCCGCGGCCAGGCGCCCGTGGGCGGCTTCGATCAACTCGATGGGGGTGCTGGCATGGACGGCCATGGTGTACCTCTCGGAGCGCGGGCTCGCCTCGTTTCTACCGCCCGCGCGGCCCGGCCCCACCGGCCGGCGCCATCAGCGGGGCCAGCGGCGGGCCCGCGGCTTGCTGCGGTGCGACAGTGCCCAGGCGCGGCGCCAGGAGGCGGCGTCGGGGCCGGTCAGGGTGGGCGTGGTGCCGGTGTGCACCCGGTGGCGTGCCTGCCACCAGTCGGTCGTCACCTCGTCGGCCAGGGCCGCCACGGCTGCCTCGATGCGGGCCCCGAGGGTGCGGATCCGCTCGCTGGGGTCGGGGCGTACCGGATCGCCGAAGACCACCAGCGTGCGCCCCGGAGTGGGCACCAGCCGCCCCTTGGGCAGGATCTTGCGGGTGCCGGTGAGGTACACGGGCACGACCGGAACGTCGCAGCGGTGCGCCAGGTAGGCGGCGCCGCCCCGGAACGGCTGACCCCAGCCGTCGGTGCTCCGCCCCCCTTCGGGGTACAGCAGCAGGCTCCAGCCGCGGCGCACCAGGCCGGCGACCTCCTGGGCGGAGTCGCGGCCCACCCGGGCCCGCTCCACCGGCACGGCCCCCATGAACAGCGCCGAGGCGACCCCCTTGGGGCGGGTCGGGAAGAAGTAGTCCGCCGCCGCCGCAACGATCAGGGTGTGGCGCCACGGCTCGGGGATCGACGTCATCAGCAGCGGGGTGTCGAGATGGCTGTGGTGGTTGGCGGCGAAGATCACCGGCTCGCCGTCCAGGGCCTCGAGGCGGTCCAGCCCCAGTCTCCTGGGTTGGGCGGCCGCTGCCACAACCGGCCGCCACAGCAGCTCGATGATCGAGGCGCGCACCATGCGGGCCGGCCAGCGGCGCGCCCAGTCGGTGTCGAAGTCGGCCTCCAGCGCGGCCGGGACGTGCTCCGGCGGCGCCGACAGCGGCACGGTCGGGGGGCGCCACGGGAAGTCCAGGCTCCGCAGCAGGCCACCGGTGGGGTTGCGCCTCACGACACGTCCGCCATGACGAAGGGGGGCAGGTGCAGGTGCGTGACCGACGGCCGGCTGCCCACCACGTCACCGGCGATCTCGAAGGCGTCGCTGAGGCTGGAGGCCGGGGCGAAGCCCATGCGCCGCACCGCCGCCCGGTCGCCGCCCACGACGATGACCCGGCCCAGGTAGCTCAGGGCGTGGGCCCCCCAGTACCACATGTAGAAGGGATGCACGCCGTGGTAGGCGTAGGAGGTGCGGTAGAGGTGCCGGTACCACTCGTCGGTGGCGTACTGCAGCTCGTAGCGGGCCTCGATCTCGGCGGGGTCGGTGGTGTCGGCCAGCACCTGCTCGAAGAAGTCGATGTAGCTGGGATGGTGCACCGGGTGGAACTCCCAGGGCGTGGTGTGGGTCATGATCACCTCCCCGCCGGGGCGCACCAGCGGCCGCCCCCGGTAGAGGTTGAAGAAGTAGCCCAGCCCCAGGCACATCACCAGGATCGGGTTCATGATCGAGTTGACGTTGTAGGGGCAGATGTACGGCAGTCCCATGGTCAATACGTCGGTCTGGCCCTCGACGGCTACGAGCTGCTGCCGGAACACGTTCTCGGTGGTGACCTTGTGGACGGCCTCCACCTCGCCGGCCTGCACCGAGGTGATGGCATACGGCGCTCGCCAGGACTGGAAGGCGCGCCGGCGGGCGGCCGGCGACATGACCTGCAGCCCGCCCTGCATGGCCAGGAACGTGGCCCGATCACGTGCGGTCCACTCCCACTCGCGCTTCTGCAGCATCGACAGCGAGCCGCTGGTGCCGAAGCTGTTGTTGTTGAGGGTGGTCTCGATCTGGAACACCCGGGGCCCGGATTCCCGCAGCACCGCACCCTGGCGCCAGTTCGAATGGTGGAGCTCCGAGTTGCGCTGGTCCATGAACGAGCGCGACTTCAGCATGGTGGCCACGTTGTGGTGGTGCCGGAGCCCCTGGTAGCCGGACAGCCCGGTGGCCGTGCTCTTCCAGCCGCCGTCCATGGCCACGAGGTTGATGTTGACGTACACGACGAGATCGCTCTCGGCGGCGCGCCTGCTGATCTGCACCTCCTCGCCGTGGTCGGTCACCCCGAGAACGACCATGCCGTCGGGGTCCTCGGCGTCGTGGTTGTAGAGCCGGCGCGACGGGGCGAAGGCCTCATACACGCGGTCGCCGACGGCGTGGCGCAGTTCGCTCTCGGTCATGCGCCGGTGAAGCGCCAGGGCGGCGATGATGTGCACGTCGTCGACGCCGGCCGCGGCGGCCATGTCCAGGACGGTCTCGATGACCTGCTGGCGCACGTCGGGGCGCTGCATGGGCGGCAGCGGCAGCGAGATGTCGTCGAAGGCGATCGTCAGCTTCATTCCCGGCCGCAGCAGGGCGGGCAGCGGCTCGCTGTCGATGGGGTGCTCGAGGGCGTGGCGGATGGCGCCGGCGGGGTCCGGCAGGCCCTCCAGCGGGCTGGGCGGGTAGATGACCCGGGACCGCCCCGCCG
>JAPPKQ010000437.1:0-5966 GCA_028819945.1 bacterium
AAGCTGAAACGACCGAAGCACCCGAAGCTGAAACGACCGAAGCACCCGAAGCTGAGACGACCGAGGAACCTGTAGCTGAGGAACCCGCGGCCGAAACGACCGAGGAACCCGCGGCCGAGGTTCCCGCCGCCGGGGAGCCGAAGAAGGACGCCCCCGAGTCCCGGGCCGGTGACAAGGCCGCCCCCGAACCCGGTGCGGGAATCGGCACGCCGATCCCGTCGGTCGCCACCACCGGGGGGCTGAACAGCGGGGACATCGTCTCGGGGGTCGTCACGGCGGTGGAACGCCGGGAGGTGGAGTTGGACCTGGGGTCGGGGCGCCGCGGCGTCATCGGGAGCCGCCACTGGACGGCGGGACTGGACGTGGACCTCACCGGCGAGGTGCAGGTCGGCGACCCCGTCGAGGCGGCCGTGCTGGTGCGCGAGGATCACAAGCAGCGCATCGTCCTCTCCCGGAGTTGGGGGCGCCAGCAACGAGCCTGGGAGCTGGCCGAGAACGCCCGCAAGACCGGCGAGATCATCTCGGGCACCGTGACCGATGCCGTCGCAGCCGGCCTCACCGTGGACATCGGCATCCGGGCATTCGTGCCGGCCTCGATGGCGGGCGACGACGACCTCGAAGCGCTCGTGGGCACCGAGGTGGATTGCAAGGTCACCGAGGTGAACCAACTCAAGGGCCGCTGCATCCTGTCCCGCAAGGCCGCGCTGCGAACCCGCGACCGGCAGGCCGCCCGCAAGCGCCTCTCCGAGCTGTCTCCGGGCACGAAGCTGCGCGTCAGGATCACGAAGGTCGAGGATTTCGGGGCGCTGGTGATGGCCGAAGGGAACCTCCGGGGCCGCATCCGCCGCAGTGAGTTGAGTTGGTTCCGGGTCCGCCGACCCGGCGACGTCGTAGCGGTGGGAGACGAGGTGGAGGCCGTGGTCCTGCACACCGCTCCCGCCAAGATGAACCTCGACCTGTCGCTGCGGACCGGCGACGATCCCCTCAAGACGATTCGACCCGGCGAGCGCCACGAGGCCACAGTCGTCTCGCTCGCCCCGTTCGGGGCGTTCGTGACCGTCGGCGACGGGATCAAGGGGCTGGTGCCGACCGCAGAACTCGCCGAAGCGCCCATCCGCCATCCCCGGGAGGTGGTAGTGCCCGGGGACAGCGTGCTTGCCGAGGTCACCAAGGTGGACCGCCAGCGCCGCGATCTGGAGTTCTCGGTGAATCTGGCGGTGCTGGTGCGCCCTGCCGATCAGGAGTGAGTCAGGCGAGGGCGGGGCGACTCACTCCCATTCGATGGTGCCGGGGGGCTTCGAGGTGATGTCGTAGGCGACCCTGTTGACCCCGGAAACCTCGGCCACGATCCGACTCGCCATGGTCTCCAGGACGTCGTAGGGCAGGCGCGCGAAGTCGGCCGTCATGGCGTCCGCGCTTGTCACGGCCCGGATCACGATCGGGTGACCGTAGGTGCGCTCGTCACCCATCACGCCCACCGAGCGAACCTCCAGCAGCACGGCCAGCACCTGCCACACGTCCCGGCCCAAACCGGCGCGGTGGATCTCGGCACGCACGATGGCGTCCGCGGCACGCACCGTCTCGACCCGCTCGCGCGTCACCTCCCCGACGATGCGCACGGCCAGCCCCGGACCGGGGAACGGATGCCGCCAGACCACTTCGGGGGGCAGACCCAGCTGCTCGCCGACCAGCCGCACCTCGTCCTTGAACAGGTTCCGCAGCGGCTCGGTGAGTTCCAGCCGCATGTCGGCGGGAAGCCCGCCGACGTTGTGGTGGCTCTTGATGCGGGCCGCCACGTCGCCGCCGGACTCGATGACGTCGGGGTACAGCGTCCCCTGCACGAGGAAGTCCACGTCACCGAGGGCTCGGGCCTCCGCCTCGAAGACACGCACGAACAACTCGCCGATGATGCGCCGCTTCGCCTCCGGGTCGGCGACGCCTGCGAGCGCCGCCAGGAACCGGTCGGCGGCATCCACGAACACGAACCCGTCGCCGCCGAAGGTCTCGCGCACCTGATCGCTCTCGCCGGCGCGCATCAGCCCGGTGTCGACGAACACGCAGGTGAGGCGGTCACCGATGGCCTCGCGCACCAATGATGCGGCAACAGCCGAGTCGACGCCTCCCGACAGGCCGCAGACCGCACGGCCGGCGCCCACCTGCGCCCGGATCGCCGCGACCGAGGTCTCGACGATGCAGTCGGGGGTCCATGCGGGGGCGCAGCAACAGGCCTCGTACAGGAAGTTCTCGAGCATGCGCTGGCCGTGGGGGGTGTGCGCCACCTCGGGATGGAACTGCACGCCGAAGAGGCCGGCGGGATGCTCGAATGCGGCGGCGGGCGAGTCGGCGGTGACGGCAGTCACCGCTGCGCCTTCCGGCGGCCGCACGACGGCGTCGCGGTGGCTCATCCAGACCTGCTGGTCGGCGGGCAGGTCGGCTGAGACGACCGTCCCCGGCCCGGTCACGTGGAGTTCCACCCTGCCGTACTCCGCCAGACCGCTGCGGTCCACCTTGCCGCCCAGTTCGTGGGCCAGGAGTTGCGCCCCGTAGCAGATGCCCAGCACCGGAATCCCCAGCGACAGGATCTCGGGGTCGAGCCGGGGGGCGCCGGAGGTGTGCACCGACTCGGGTCCGCCGCTGAGGATCAGCCCGGCCGGGCGGCGGTCGCGCACCCGCGTCGCGCTGATGTCGTGCGGGACGATCTCGCTGTAGACGCTGGCCTCGCGCACCCGCCGGGCGATCAACTGGGCGTACTGGGCGCCGAAGTCCACCACCAGCACGCCGCCACGCCGTCCGGCGGCGTCGACGGTTGCCGTCACAGGCCCATGCCGACGCCCTGGTGGTGCTGCAGAGCCTTGCCTTCGGTGGCGATCGACGGCGCCACCATCACGTCGGCCTTCTGCAGCTCCTTGAGCGTGGCGTAGCCGCTGGCCGCCATGGTGGTCGACAGGGCGCCGAACAGGTTGCTGCGCCCGTCGGCCTCCCGGGCCGGTCCCAGCAGGATCTCCTCCAGCGAGGCGCGCCGGCCCACGTGCACGCGGGCGCCGCGGGGCAGCGCCGCATGCGGTGTGGCCATGCCCCAGTGGTAGCCGCCGCCGGGGGCCTCGAGGGCAGCCGCCAGCGGCGAACCCAGCATCACTGCGTCGGCTCCGCAGGCGACGGCCTTGGCGATGTCGCCGCCGGTGGCCATGCCGCCGTCGGCGATGAGATGCACATACACGCCGGTCTCATCCAGGTGGCGCATGCGGGCGGCTCGCACGTCGGCGATGGCGGTGGCCTGGGGCACGCCGATGCCCAGAACGCCGCGGGACGTGCAGGCGGCACCCGGCCCCACGCCCACCAGCACACCGGAGGCTCCGGTGCGCATGAGGTGCAGGCCGGCCTCGTGGCTGGCGCAGCCGCCCACCACGACCGGCATCGGCAGCTCGCGCACCACCTTCTTGAGGTTCAGCGGCTTGCGGGCCTTGGACTTGTGTTCGGCGGTCACCACCGTGCCCTGGATCACCAGCAGGTCCACCTCGGCGGCGGCTAGGTGGTCGAGCAGCTTCCTGGCCCGCTGCGGCGTCACGGCGGCGCTGACGAGTGGGGCGTGCTCCCTCATCTGGCGCACGCGCTCGCCGATCAGCTCCGGGATGAGCGGCGCCGCGTAGACCTCCTGCATCCGGGCCGTGGCCTCGCCGTCGGGCGCGCTCCGGATCGCCTCGAAAGCCGGGGCCGGGTCCTCGTAGCGGGTCCACAGGCCCTCGATGTTCAGCACGCCGATGCCCCCCAGCTTCCCGATGAGCCCCGCCGTCTCGGGCGACACCACGCTGTCCATGGCCGAGGCCAGCAGCGGCAACGGCAGGCGGTAGGCGTCGATCTCCCAGGAGATGTCCACGTCGTCGGGATCGCGGGTGCGCCGGGCGGGCACGATGGTGATCTCGTCGAGCCCGTAGGCCCGCCGACCGCTCTTCCCGAAACCGATCTCGATGTCCGCCACCGCTCGCACCTCCCCTTGCGGGGAGCATAGGCAGCGCACACTGCCGTCGGTGGCACCCTCCGGCACCGCCCGGGCAATCGGGGATCAGAGGTTGGCGGCTGCTTCGGTGATGGCCTCCCAGGCGGCCTCGACGTGGTGGGCGCGGGTGGCCACGGTCCCCACCGACAGGCGCAGCGTGTAGCGGCCGTCCAGGACGGTGTGGGTGAGGTAGAAGCGTCCCGAGTCGTTCAGCGCCGCCAGGATGCGCCGATTGGCGTCGTCGCCTCCCCGGTGGCGGAAGCAGACCAGGTTGAGCGGCGCCGGTGCGGCCAAGATGAAGTCGGGATCGGCACGCACCCAGCCGGCGAACTGCTGCGCCCAAGCCACGCCCGAGCGGATGTGCGCCTGCAGGCCCTCGGCCCCGTACCAGCGCAGCACCAGCCAGAGCTTCAGCGAGCGGAAGCGGCGCCCCAGCGGCACCTGCCAGTCCCTGTAGTCGATCACCGTCCCCTTGTCGCTCTCGGGGTTGCGGAGGTACTCGGGCGTGACGCCGAGGGCGCCGGTGAGGGCCTCGCGGTCGGCGACCCACATGGCCGTGCAGTCCAGGTTGGTGAGCAGCCACTTGTGCGGGTTGAAGCAGTAGCTGTCCACCGCGCCGAGGCCGCGGTTCACGAAGCGATACTCGGGGCACACCGCCGCCGCGCCGGCGAGGGCGCCGTCGACGTGCGTCCACATCCCCTCGGCGCCGGCGATGGCCGCCAGGCGCGCCACCGGGTCGAACGCCAGGGAGGAGGTCGTCCCGACTGTCGCAACCACCGCGCATGGCACCAGACCCGCGGCGCGGTCGGCGGCGACTGAGGCGGCGAGGGCCTCCGGGCTCATGGCGTATGTGGGGTCGCTGTCGACGTAGCGGACGCGGTCGGCGCCGAACCCGGCGATGCGGGCGCTCTTGTAGATGGACGAGTGGGCGTGCTCGGAGGTGTACACCACCAGATCGGCGAGGCTCGCCCCCGAAGTGGTGGAGAGCGCCCGCTCGCGGGCCGCCACCAGAGCGCAGAGGCCCGAGCTCGAGGCCGAGTCCTGGATCACCCCGCCGCCGGAGGAGTCGCTGCGGAAGCGCCGCGGCAGCCCGCAGAGATCCACCAGCCAGTCCATCACCCGGGTCTCGAGTTCGGTGCACGCCGGGCTGGAGGCCCAGAGCATCCCCTGAACGCCGAGGCCCGACGACAGCAGGTCGCCCAGGATGGCGGGACCGGTGGCGGGTGAGGGGAAGAAGGCGAAGAACCCCGGCGCCTGCCAGTGCGTGAGACCCGGCACGATGACCCGGTCGAGGTCCTCCAGGACACTGTCGAACCCCTCCGGCTCGGCCGGAGGCACCACCGGAATCCCCGCCGCCACCTCGCCGGGACTCACCTGCGAGAGCACCGGGAAGCTCTCGATCCGCTCGTGGTACCCGGCCACCCAGTCCAGGAACCGCTCACCCCAGAGACGCAGCTCGTCGGGCGTCATGTGCGGCGCCGCCGGGGTGTGATCGACCGCCGGGGTGTGATCGGCCTCGTGACTTTCGGTGATCATGAGTCCTGTCTACCGTCTCGACCGGCGTTGCAGCACGGGCGGGTCGCTGCGGCCGGCCCGACATGGGGGGCACCGTGCACATCCGCGGACCGGCGGAGGCACCGGACGTCGCCCGGTCAGCGGGGTGAGCCGGGCACGGCCCCGGTGGCGATCACGAGCAGTTGCCGCAGGATCGCCGCGGTGGCGCCCCAGATGGTGTCGCCGGGGATCTCGAAGAAGTTGATCGGCCGCATGCTGCCGTCCCGCGGCCAGAGTTCCTGGCGGTAGACGCCCGGCACCAGGAGTTCGCTCAGCGGCACGTGGAGGATCTTCTCCACCTCGGCGGGTTCGGGCCGCAACCCGGCGGGACGCCCGGCAGGGAGCTCAGCCACGTAGGAGTGAACGAGCGAGTCGCTGCCCACGGTGAAGAACGGGTCCAGCTCGCCGATGCGGGTCG
>JAPPKQ010000437.1:6066-8614 GCA_028819945.1 bacterium
ACGAGCGAGTCGCTGCCCACGGTGAAGAACGGGTCCAGCTCGCCGATGCGGGTCGCCGCGGCCGGATCCAGCCCGATCTCCTCGCGGGTCTCCCGCAACGCCGTCTCCCAGAGGTCGGCGTCGCCGGGTTCGCGGCCTCCGCCGGGAAACGCCACCTCGCGGCTGTGGGTGCGCAGGTGCGCCGCCCGGCGGGTGAGGATCACGTGCGGCTCATCCCGGTCTGCGTAGAGCGGGATGAGCACCGCCGAGAGCCGGTTGCAGGTGTCGGCGATCGGCGCCGATCCCCGCGCCCGGAGCACGTCCCGAAGAGCGATCAGATCCACCCGGCGCCCTGCCGGCGGCAGGTCGACCCAGGGCGCCGCGGCACCCGGACGGACGCCTGGCGGGCGCGGGATGTGCTGGGGACCTCCCCGGGAAGGGGCCGACATCAGCCGGCGGTCTCGGAGTGGTCGCCGGGAGCGACCGCCCTCCGGCCCGACTCGACGGCGGCTCGCACGGCGTCGTCGACGGCGACGGTTGCGGCGACGCGCACGGCGTCGAGGGAGGTGTCCAGGGTGCCGACGGAGGCGGCGATCAGCGCGTCGCCGTCGAAGCGGGTGTGCGCCGGCATGAGGGCGCGCGCCAGGCCGTCGTGGCCGCTCTGGGCGACCAGCAGGCACTCGACCTTGCTGAGCCGGACGTTCGTACAGATCACGCCGATCGTCGTGCCGGTCCCCAGCGGCGGGTTGGCGGGCGGGCGGAAGTCGCCGCGGCGCAGGGCGCCGGCCACCGAGCCGTCGTCGAGGTTCCCGGCGGCGTTGACGGCCAGCAGTGCCACCACGACCGCCGCCTCCCCTGCTCCGGCGTCGAAGGACAGCTGCGCCGATCCCAACCCAGCCGGGCTGCGGTCCGAGCCCCAGGCACCGACCGTGGCGCGCGCGCCCGCACCGATGCGACCCACGGGCCAGCCGCCGGCGGGACCGCTGCCGTCGGGCGGGACTGCCGCCCGTGCCGCCTCGTAGCCGGCGTCGGCGTCGGGCCACAGCGGCGGCTCGCCGGGGCGCAGATCGTACAGCGACAGGCCGGCGACGACGGGAACCGGGCCGGCGGGCGTCGGGAAGCCCCGGCCCGCCTCGCGGCAGTGGCGCACCACGCCGTCGGCGGACGCCAAACCGAACGCCGAGCCGCCCGAGAGCACGACCGCGTCCGCACCTTCGACCAGCCGCTCCGGCGCCAGCAGATCCAACTCCCGGCTGGCCGGTGCGCCGCCGCGCACCTCCACCGAGGCCACCGTCCCGGCGGGGAGCAGCACGACGGTGCAACCGGTGCGGCCGCTGGGATGGGTCCAGTGGCCGACGCTGACTCCCGGCAGGGATCGCGCCACGACGCCCGAGTTCACCGGGTACCCATCTCAGCGGTAGTGGCGGCGCACCCGCCGGCCGATGTCACAGACCACCTCGTAGGGAATCGTGCCGAGGCGAGCCGCCACCTCCTCGGCGGCGATGCTCTCGTCGCCCTGCCTGCCGATCAGGACGACCTCGTCGCCGGCCGCCACCCCCTCCCCCGAGACACCGTCTTCGGGACCGCAGTCGACCATGAGCTGATCCATCGTGACCGTCCCCACCACGGACCGTCGCCGCCCCTGGATGAGCACCTGCCCGCCCCTGAGGCCGTAGTCACGGCGCGCCCCGTCCGCGTAGCCGATGGGCACCGTCGCCACCCGGCGATCGGAGTCGAACCGGTGGGTGAGCCCGTAGGAGATCGCCGAGCCGGCCCGAACGGTCTTGACGTAGGCCACCTCGGTCCGGAGTCCCATCACCGGCCGCAGCCCCTCGAGGTCCCCTTCGAGACCGGCGCCGGGAGAGAGCCCGTAGAGGGCGATGCCGGCCCGCACCATGTCGTAGCGGCCCCGGCGGCGGATCGACGAGACGTCCGGCCGGCCGGCGGAGAGCAGCAGCGCCGAGTTGGCGGCGTGTCGCCGGAACGGACCCCGCACGCCGTCTCGGGACGCCAGCAATCCCAGTACCTGCTCGTAGCGCCCGAGTTGCTCGTCCGTGAACGGGTTGTCCAGCTCGTCGGCGACCGCGCAGTGGGTCCAGACGCCCTCCAACTCCAGATCCGCCCTGGCGACGATGGCACGCGCCAGCAGCAGGCCGTCCTCGGGACGGGCGCCGACCCGGTTCATGCCCGTGTCGATCTTGAGGTGCACCGGCAGGTGGCGCCCGGCGGTGGCCGCCGCCGCGGCCGCCGCCGCCCGGCCCTCGGGGCTGTACACCGAGGGCCGCAGGTCGTGCACCACCACCTCCACCATCTCGTTGGGCCGCGGCTCGGACAGCAGCAGGATCGGCGCCGTCACGCCTGCCTCGCGCAACTCCACGCCCTCCTCCACGAGAGCCACCGCCAGCCAGGTGGCGCCACCGGCCAGCGCGGCCCGCCCCACGGCCACCGACCCGTGCCCGTAGCCGTCGGCCTTGACCACCGCGCACAGCTCGGCGGGGGACGCCCGGCGGGCGAGTTCGGCGGCGTTGGCCGACAACGCCTCCAGGTCCACGACGGCGGAGGTGGGACG